>CAZWDB010000025.1:0-45130 GCA_964632885.1 uncultured Acidimicrobiales bacterium
CGCTTGCCGACTCGAGGATCTGTCCCCCTTCACCGCAGCTGGCTCGGCCGGGCGAAACCAGAAGCGGCTAGGCGTCGAGCCACGCCGAGCCGATCGTAGCCCGACACCAAACCGGCGGCAATCACCTGGAACGCGCCGACCCCGCTCGCTCGGGCGCGGGCATGGCGAGGCCGGACGAAGCGACCAAGCAGCGCGGCACAGTTGAGCGTGGCTGATACAGACCATGGTGGGTGAGGCGGGCAGCGCCTTATTCGCTGGAGAATCGCCTCGACTGTGTTCAGCAGCTCGCGAACGGGTGTCTGCTGACGGCCCGACCGGCGGCGTGCGGATCACAGGGCTAGGGTGTGGTCGCCTGATTGGAGGGGGTGGTGGTGATGGAGTTGACGTGCAGGAATTCGTTCTTGGATCGCTCCGCGCCTGCTGCCTCCACGTTCGCGGTCTAGGCGCCGGGCGCTGTTAGCCGCCCTTGGGGCGGCCCGAGGTGCTACATGACTGCCGCAACGAACCAGAACCTGATAGTCCGCCGCGCTCGCGCCGGCGATGTAGACCAAGTCGACGCCATCCACGGCCACCCGTGGTGGCTGCGCGACGCCTTCGCGGATCCCGAAGTTGGCCCCGAACGTTTCACCGTTGTCGTGGACGGTGAGCGGGTCGTCTCGACACTTTGTCTGCTTCAGGACACCTTTGAGTTGGAGGGGACCCGTCTCGTGCTGGGGTCCCCTGAGTGGGTCGGAACCCTCGCCGACTATCGCAACCGAGGCTTGGTCCGCGCCCAGCTCGCGGAGGTGCACAGCTGGTCGGCTGAACGGCGCGACCTTGCCCAGATCATCGACGGGATTCCCTACTTCTACCGCCAGTTCGGCTATCAGTACGCCATCGATCAGCCCGCCCGGCAGCTGTTGCCGCCGCGGGCCGAGTTGCCCGACGCCGGAGACTGGGCCGTCAGGGCCATCAACGAGGAAGACCTGGAGTCCCTCGCCGCCCTCCACAACACCCAGACACCTGCTGGCGCCGAGTTGTGGCGAGTGCGGTCCGCCGCGGACTGGCGGACCTCGCTCCGCAACCCGACCGCTCCCGGCTGGCGTGTCGCCGAGCGGAGCGGCGACCTCGGCGGGATGGCGATGGTCGCACGCGAACCCGACGACTACGGGCGACTCACGGTGGCAGCTGTCACTGCCGTCGAGCCGCAAGCGCTCTGGGCGATCCTGCGTGCCATCGAAAGCCCGTCCGGCCTAGTCGTCACCGCCAAACCTGCCGCGGCCGCGCTACTCGACAGCTACACGCTTCCTCTCCCCGCCGAACCAGGCTTCTACGTCCGCGTTGCCGATCCCCAACGACTCCTCGAACACCTCCGACCCGTCCTGTCCGGCCGGCTGTCGGCATCGCCGTTCGCCGCGGCGTCCGGGCAACTGGTCATCTCGACCTACACCACATCCATACTCCTGCCCTACGAAAAAGGAGAGGTCGGACCAGTCACTATCGGCGCGGGACTACAGAACCCTAACGCTGACGGCGCCGCCGGTGTCTCACCAGACCACCTCGCCGAGCTCATCTTCGGGCGCTACGGAGCGCGAGGACTCGACGCCAGATACGACGACGTAGAACTAGGCGCGACCGCAGCCCTGATGGAGACCCTGTTCCCCCAGCTCCGGACCGACCTCCAGTGACTGCGACCCCTGCCCTCTCGAAGACTTCGACGCTCACGTCGAGTCCGTGGGGATCGGCGAGTTGAGAGAGCACCCGCTGGCTGTACCCAGCGGGGATGACGGAGTCCTCCGCTCCGTAGATTCCACAGCATCGGGATGCTCAGCTCCGCTATCTCAGACCTCGGGTCCGCGCCCTTCGGCCGGTAGGACACGCCGTGAGAGTAACGGGCAGCTAAGGGCGTGGAACGGCTACGTGACCGCGTCTCGGCGGGCACCTCTTCGCGACCAATGCAGGTTCATTACCTGTGAGGTCATTGTTGTCGGATTGCAGGACCCGCGATGATCTCCTCATGTCGGATCTCACGTCCTTCGTGCAGACGTCGATGCCGCTCTGCGCCACCCTCGGCGTCCGAGCCGTTCAGGGCGACCCGACCGCCGTCGTGCTCGCCGTTGACCACGACGAGTCTCTTTGCACAGTGGACGGCGTCCTGCACGGTGGCACGGTCATGGCGCTCGCGGACTCGGCCGGGGCCATGTGCGCCTACCTGAACCTGCCCGAGGACGCCGCGGGCACTTCAACGATCGAGTCGAAGACCAACTTCCTCGGTGCCGTGCGCAGCGGCGAAGTGCGGGCCACGGCGCGCCCTCTCCACATCGGCGGGACCACCATCGTCGTCGAGACCGAGGTCACGAGTGGTGACCTGTTGGTAGCCAAGACCACCCAGACACAAGTCGTGCGAGGGCGCTGAACTTCGATCCGCATTGCCTATCTACCGGTTGGACATCTCGTTGACCCGGGTCGGTTTGCGGCCTATGTTGCCTTCGGCGCAGCCACGCGCCGAACCTCTTCCCGGTCTCCCAGCGGGCCGGCTCGGGAGGCAAAGGGAGTAGACGCTCTCGTGGTGAAGGTTCTTTCGTTGGTGCGGTCTACTCGTTGCTGGGGACGGTTGGCCCGCGTTCATCGAAAGGACGGCAAGTGATGCCGCAATTGAACTTCATCCTGACGGCGCAGGACGCAGCGAGGGCTCGGGGTTTCTACGAGCGGGCGCTCGGGGCTGCCACGGCGTGGGCGGCGCCGGACGGGACGTGGAGCGTGATGCGCCTCGGTCCACGGGAGTTCTGCATCGAGGGCAACGGGACAGGTGCCATCATCGATACCGGCTTCGCTGTCGAGGTCGAGGACTTCGAGCAGGCGCTCACTGCTGTCGAGCAGGCAGGGGGTCGGGTTTACCGCCCGGGCGATCAGTGCCCTCGCGGTGATTACCGACACCGAGGGCAACCGATTCACGATCGTCGGTCCCGGTGGCTGCTCGATGCACTCATCGAAGTTCCCCGAGTCGGCCTCAACGACAACGCGGTCGTGACGCGGAGGCATCATCTCAAGGAGCTCGTTCGTGCGCGCATGGCGCGCACGGGCGAGTCCTACACGACGGCCCGATTGCAGTTGTCGCGCCGGGCGAAGGCCGAGGTGCGCGGCGGTCCGACCGTGATCGTCCCGGTCACCGATATGCGGCGCGCGACCGACTTCTACAGCGGCGGGCTCGGTCTCGCGATTCGCACAACGTCGACCACCTGGACGGTCCTGGGGAACGAGCACGAGACGATCGCGCTTGAGCCGGCTGGCGCGGCCGGTGTCGATGTCGGGATCGGCATCAAGGTCGTGGATCTGGCAGCCACGTTGAAGGCGGTCGCGGCCGCGGGAGGCGAAATCGAGTCGCACCACGCAGCCGGTGCCCGCGTCGCCGACCCGGACGGCAATGTCATCCGGGTGGTGGCCACCGGACAGGCCACGTCATGACGACCCTCGCCGACAGCACCGTGCTCGATTGGTTGCTGGAACCGTCCGACCCAACCGCCCGCTGGCTGGCACTCCGATTGCTGCTCGACCGGCCACCGGAGGATCCCGAGGTAGCAACCGCGCGACACGCCATCCCCGACACACCCACCGCAACGGCGCTCCTGGACGGCCAAAGGACCGACGGCTCCTGGGAGCGAGGCAAGACGTCACGGCCGCAGTACGCGGCCACCGTGCACCGCCTTGCCGCCCTCGCCGAGCTCGGGATGCCCAGCCGAGACCCGCGAGTCACCGCCGCGTGCGAGCTACTGCTCGAGCGGACAGAGCTACCCGGCGAAGGCTTCTGTGCCCGGCTGACCAAACCAAGGACACCCCACGAGTGCGGTCAAGGAGCGATGCTCTTCGTGTTCAACCACTTCGGCTACGGCAACGACAAGCGCGTCAAAGCGGCTGCCGACTGGCTACTCGCCAACCAGATGCTCGACGGCGGATGGAACTGCGCGCACCACCCCAAAGCCCGCCTCCAACCCGACGGCGCCATCCGCATGAACCATGAGTGCTCGGTTGAGCTCCCTCACCACAAGTCATCGCTGTTCTCAACCCTGGCCGCGCTCAAGGGACTATCGGCAACCCGCCGCCCTCCGCAACGAGCGATCGCGCGTGGCGTCGAGTTCATCCTTCAGCACCGCGTGCACCGTGCCCGCCACTCACGCCGAGCCATCTACCGGTGGCCGCCACAATTGGACTTCCTCGGCGGCGGCTACGACGGACTCCAACCCTTGCGCGTTCTGGCAATGGCAGGCGCATCCGCGGACGACCGCCTCGACGAAGCGCTCACCTACCTCGAGAGCCGCGCAGTTGACGGTCGCTGGACAGCCGACAACCTCCCCGGAGTCCCCAACAAATGGGTCACCACCCACGCGCTCCACGCCATCGGCAAGTTCCGCACAACCTGACCCGCAATACACGGGAGAGAACCCCGCGGGCAGTCCGAGGCTCTCTCAGCTGCTTGCTTAACGACCAGGACCGCCGGAGCGCTGTTACGACTCCGCCGCGAGCGTTTCGCGAATGTCGGCGGCAAGGGCACCCAGGTCCTCAACGTCGAGCACGCGCTGCTCGTGGCCAAACGCGCTGCCCCAGTGCTGGTCGTCGAATTGGTGACCGCGCCATTGCCGAACGCTGGAGTAACGGGGCACCACATGCATGTGCACCTGAGCGTCCATGTTCATCAAGAAGGCGAAGTTGAACTGGTCCGGAGCGAACAGAGTTGTCAAGGTGGGAACCAGACGCTGCAGCTCGTTCATCAGCGATGACCACTCCAATCGATCGATGCCGACGACTTCGACACACGGCCGGCGCAACACGACCATCGTCTTCCCGAGAAGGTCTTGGTTGCGATTCACCGCCAGGGTCCAGTGTTCGCGCTCCTCGATCACTGTTTCCGGCATCAGTTCCAACGTCACACCCGCCAGTGTGCACGGCGAGGGCGAGAGATGGGCCGCCTCGGAAGAACCTGCGGTCCGCACACACGGGCCGTCTTGGCCGGGCGCGCGTCGAGAACTGGATCTGGCGGTTTGCCCTGGATTAGCGCGGGTCTTCCATCGTTGCCGTTCCCGGCGGCTCGCCGGCGCGATCCGCGGCGACTGCCTCGGCGGCGCGCATCACGCGGAGCACGTTTGCCCCCGCGACGAGCGCGCACTCCTGTTCGGACCAGCCGCGCTCGAGCATCGCGGCGAAGAGGGTGGGGTAGGCGGACACGTCGTCGAGGCCCTCGGGAAACGTCGAGTAGCCGTCGTAGTCGCCGCCGATGCCGATGTGCTCGACGCCCGCAACTTCTCGTGCGTGCTCGAGATGGTCGACAACCTGATCGACAGTGGTGCCTGGCCGCGGGCGGCTCGACTCGAACTCCTTCAGCGCCCGGCTGCGCTCTTCGGCGTCGTTGACGTCGATGCCGCGGTCGTTCAACCACGCCCTCACCTCACGAACCCACTGCGCATGCGCAACGGACACGAAGTCAGGCACGAACGACACCATGCAAACACCGCCGTTCTCGGCGAGCCGCCCAAGAACGTCGTCCGGCACGTTGCGAGGGTGGTCGACGAGGGCCCGACACGACGAGTGGGAGAAGATGACAGGCGCAGTCGAGGTATCGAGGGCGGCGTGCATCGTCCCCGGCGAGATGTGCGACAGATCGACGAGCATCCCGAGCCGGTTCATCTCGCTGACGACCACCCGGCCGAACCCTGTGAGCCCGCCGCACCCCGGGTCGTCGGTCGCCGAGTCGGCCCACGGGGTGTTGTGGTTGTGGGTCAGTGTCATGTACCGCACCCCTAGGCGGTAGAGGGCGCGCAGGGCGCCGAGCGAGCAGCCGATCGACTGACCGCCCTCGGCACCGATGAGCGAGGCGACGCGGCCGGCACCGAAAGCCCGTTCCACATCATCGGCGGTCAACGCCAACGCCAGGTCGTCCGGATACCGGGCGACCATGTGGTGGACGAAGTCGATCTGCTCGAGGGTGGCGGTAACGGCGGTGTCACCCGGAAGGTTCGACGGCACATACACCGACCAGAACTGGGCGCCGACGCCGCCCTCTCGAAGGCGGGTCAGATCCGTCTGTGTCCTCCCCGCGGTGTCCACGAGATCGAACTCCGAGAGGTCGTAGCGGCAGATTCGCCTGACCGCCCACGGCAGATCGTTGTGGCCATCGATGAGCGGGAAACGGCGCAGCATCTCCCGCGCCACCCCAATCGACTCCGGCTCCATCCGCCGGAGTCTTTCAGAGATGTCAGCCTTGACCTAGCGGGACGACACGCGCGAGTGTCCCACGCCGCTTCGCGCTGCTGTCGTGTGATCCGAGTCTCCCAAGTTCTGGGCCGCACGAGCTAGGTTCCGACCATGGTCGAGGCGGCGTACGACGGGTGGGCCGACTGGTACGAGGACTACCTGGCCCATGACGGGTACCGGATAGCCGCTGAGTCCCTTCTTGAAGTCCTCGGCCCCGGAACCGGGGCCTGTCTCGATTATGGCTGCGGTGTAGGGCATCAGCTCCCGTCGATCGAATCGCTCGGCTGGACGGTCTTCGGCTTCGATCTCTCGCGAGACATGCTCCGACGCGCGGCCGCCCGCTGCGAACGACTAGTCGTTGCCGATGCGGCCAGGTTCCCGTTCCGCGGTCGCTCCTTCGACGCAGTGACGACGTCGCTGACACACACCGACGTTGACGACGTCGCCCCGGTGTTCGCCGAGGTGGCCAGAGTCCTACGGATCGGCGGTCGGTTTGCGAGCATCGCGGTGCATCCGTGCTTCGCCGGTCCAACGGCCACGTGGACGGACGGCGGCGGCGTCTCTGTGGAACCGGGCTATTTGTCAAGTGAGCGCCGGTTCGTCGGCAGCGGCGTCCGCCGCCGGGTGGGCGTACGTCATGTGACGCTCGGGGAGCTCCTCTCCAAGCTCGCCGCCGCAGGCTTCCGCATCGACAAGGTGATCGAGACTGGGCCGCTCCCAACCCCGATGTGGCTGGGCATCGCGGCAACGCTCCCTTGAAGGGCTGATGTCAGCAAACGGATGAAGCGGTCGCGGACCACCGAGGTGTCGCTGAGCTTGCGTTGGAGCAGTACCCGATCGGCCCGGGCGACCTCGTCTTCGTGCAGCACAGCGCTGGTGTCGTCTTCCGGTTGGACGTGACCGCTGACGGGCGGTCGCACGTGCTCAAGCTGCACTCGGGGCTCGGGACGAGCGAAACCGACCACCCCCGATGAGCTCGAGGCCGGTCTCGCGTGGCTGGAGCGGGTCGCTCGCGAGACCGATCTGATCGCAGCGCCCGGTGCCGACCAAGGACGGAGGCTTCGTCGCCGCGGTGGAGGGTCCCGGCGGGATCGCGATCGCCTGCACCGTGCAGGACTGGCTCGCGGGCAAGCCACCCGATGGTGGGCGCCTGGACGACGCCGCGCTTCCACGGCTCGGGCACCTGATGGCGACGCTCCCCGAACACGGCCATCGCCATCCGCTCGAACCAGACATCAACGCCGACGAGATGGACACCGAGGCATTGGAGGCCGTCGTTGCTCGGCTGCGAGGCTCGCTCGACAAAGACATGCTGCCCGCCAGGTCGGTCAAGCTGCTGCGGGCAGCCCAGCGGACGATCGAGGGCTGCATGACCGCCCTCGGCAAGGCGCCAGAGGTGTGGGGCCCAATCCACGGTGACCTTCATGGCGACAACATCGTCCTCGATCAAGGCGAGCTGCGCCCGATCGACTTTGCAGGGCTGCTGGTCGGGCACTACATGTACGACCTCGGCGCAGCCATCGCGCACATTGACTTCGCCGGCTCGGCACCTCACCGGTCTCGGGCTCTGCTGGAGGGCTACCGGGCGGTCCGACCGGTGCCTGAGGCCATCTACCGCATCCTCGATGCGTTCGTGACCTACGCCGCGATCACGAACCTAGCCTGGAAACAGCACGATCCCCGACGTGGCGGCCTCCGAACCGTTCGCCTACAGCTTCTCTCTACTGATCGACCACCACTGCGCGGGCCTCGTCGAGGGACCGCCGCCTGGTGCAGCGATCCTCGACCTGCCGTGATCGCTGAGGTCGGCCAGTAGCCAGACGCCGACGATGCGCCGAACCAACGGTAGATAACGTGCGGTATGGACGCAGCCGAAGTGCCTGCCGCGCTCGCAGCCATGAAGGAAGCGGCGGCAGCGTCCGACCTCCACGTGGCGGAGTACTCCATCCTCCAAAAGTCTAACCGCCTGGTTGTACTGGGTCAGCCGTGTGACGCCGTGTTTCGCATCGCACCGATGTCGGAGGAGAGGGCCAGCCGGCGGGAAGTGGCGGTCGTCGCCGACCTTGCTGCTTCAGGCGCGCCCGTAGCTGGGCCGGAGCCGCGGATCGACAAGAATCCTCTCGTCGTTGACGAGTTCGTCGTGAGCATCTGGGCCTACTTCGAGCCGACAGGCGAGCGGACGATCATGCCAGCGCACTTCGCCGAAATGCTGTTCGAGCTGCACACACACCTTCGAGCTGTGAGAGCGGACGCTCCACACTTCACAGAGCGAGTCTCGCTGGCCCAAGGCCTGATCAGGAGCCCCGAACTCGTTCCTGAGGTGCAGGAAGCCGATCGGGAACTACTCGTCCGCACGCTCAACCAGACGAAGTACGAGATCTCGCAGAGCGGGGCGAGAGAGCAGTTGCTCCACGGAGAACCCCACTCGGACAACGTCCTCCGAACCTCTCATGGGTTGCGGTTCACTGACTTCGAGGCCATCTGTTACGGACCGGTCGAGTTCGATCTCGCCGACGTGCCGACCGAGGTGGCGGACTACTACCCGGCCGATGCGGCACTGCTTCGATCATGCAGAGGTCTCGTGCTTGCGATGGTGGCGACCTGGTGCTTTGCAGGAGCCAGAGAACACGTAAGCCTTCGCGACGCAGCCTCCGGGCTGATAGCGGAACTACGAGAGATCGCATCGGCGTGAACAATATGGAGCCTCCGCGGCACCACCCAGCGTCGAGTGGGCGGCGATCTCGGTGTGCGGCGATTCTTGGAACGGTCAGGAGGCGCGATGGTCGGCGATGAGCCGGTCGATTACGTGGCTCGGTCATCGCACCAATGACCCTTGTGGAGACGGCCTACTTCGAAGAGATCATCGGCGGCCTGCAACAGCGCAGCCATCACGTTCGACACTTCTGCCTGCTCGCGAACCGTCACACCGTTCTCGGCAGGATTCGTGGCCGGAGCCTCGGACTTGTCCCCGACCGCTTCGCGACCTCACGAGTCGGCTCGTATCTGGCGCGACTCAGCCGACCTATTGACGTGCGGTATCCAGCGCCGGGCCGCGAGGATCGCCCTTCGGAGACAACCCGCGGTCCGACATGTTGCGACACCCAGCCCAGTAGTCCGAGTGATTCGAGTCCCTCGTGCCAACACCGATGCAACAGTGTCTCCGCTGCTGGACGCCGCTGGACCTCCCGAAAGCACCCCGAGTGGTGGGTCCCGAATGCGGATGCCTTCAGCCTCACCCCATACCGCCGGCTGAGTGCGCGCTCCGGGTGCGAGGCTCATGTGATGGTCGACGACTTCGATCAGCTCCTCTACGAGGCATCGGCCGCTCCGGCGGACACCTGGGACTTCAGCTGGCTGGAGGGCAGAGCCACCGAGGCACGACCCAGCTGGCGCTACTTCGACCGTGTCTGCGAACGGGTCACCAACGCTCGACGGCTCCTGGACATCGACGCCGGCACCGCCAACATGCTCGGCGACCTACCCCGGCTTCCCCCGCTCGCCGTCGCCACTGACTCCTACCGACCGAGCATCCAGACCGCCGGTCCACGCCTTCGTGCCCGGGGTGCGCACGTGGTGCAGACCCAGCACGACTTCGAGGCGCTGCCGTTCGTGGATGCAAGCTTCGACTTGGTCATCAGCCGCCACCCGGTCGAGACGTGGTGGAGCGAGATCGCTCGAGTGCTGCAGCCCGGCGGTCACTACTTCTCTCAGCAGGTCGGTCCCCATAGCTTGCGGGATCTGTCCGAGTTCCTCATGGGCCCGCTACCGGCCAGCTCTAGACGCGAGCCGGGTCTCGCTCGTGAAGCTGCGGAGTCGGCAGGCCTCGTTGTCGACGATCTCCGAGGCGAGCGGACCAAGGTCGTCTTCTACGACATCGGCGCGGTGGTGTACCTCCTTCGGGTCGTGGTCTGGACCGTCCCCGGCTTCTCGGTCAGTCGGTACCGACCTCAGCTGCGTCGACTCCACGAGCACATCAAGGCCACGGGGGCATTCGAGACCTCCTCGAGCAGATTCCTCATCGACGCCCATCGGCCCGTCTGAACCACCCGCCATGCGCCTGATCTGTTGCACGTTGGCGACGGCCCGGGCCGCGATTATCGTGGCCGCCGCCGACGTCCTCGCGCCCTGAGCTCACCGAGGAGGGAGCCCGGCGCGAGAAGGCCGGTGGTCTGGGCTTCGTTACTCGGCGGTCACGCCGGAGCCAGGAACACCGCGGCCTGGGGGTCGCCGCAAACGTTGTCCCCGCAGCCACCGCCGAAGGTCCTGATCGCGTCGTCGCGCTCTCCGGGTGGGAGGCTTGACGGGTTGCCATGGGACCGCACGACGACGTGTACCTCGGCAGCGTCGGTATCCATCAGCGGGGAGCCGAAGAGCAAGCCGCTGGTGTCGCCCTCTCGCAGCGACGCCGAGGCGTTCCACGTGGCGCTGCGAGCGACATGGCCGGCCGCGAAGTGCACGCCGATCTTCGGGTCGTCGTTCCCGGCGAAGAACGCTCGCACGTCGTCCTCATCGCAGGCCCCGGCGGTGCATGCGTCGGGATTGTTGAAGACCACCCACCAGTTGGTGGTGGCGTCGCCGACCTCCCAGTCCACGCCCAGGGGACCATCGAAGAGATCGACCAGCTCGCCACCCACCGGGGTGCTGACGTTCATCGACACACCGTTCGCGGTCCGGATGAGCGTGGCGGTGCCGCCGGGCGCCGGAACATCGCCGTTCATGAACAGGGTGTCGGCCGTCTGGTGGACCGCTGGTGCAGCCAGAGTGGTCTGGGTCATGGCCACCACGGCCACGGCCAACACAAGGACCGCCACCCCCCACCGCGCGTGCGCTCGCGTGAGCGCGAATCTCGTCTCGTCGATCATCTTGGCTTCTCCCTTGTCGGGCCGCCCGATCGGCGGCCCGTTATGCGGCACCATGTGCTGCCCGGAACTCGCGTTCAACTGCAAAATCTGAAGTTGCACAAGTCCGGCGGCGCGTGGACACTTCGACCATGGCCAGTTACGGACAGTTCTGCCCGATCGCCCAGGCCGCCGAGGTCCTCACCGAGCGCTGGACGCCGCTTGTGATCCGCGAACTCGCCCTCGTCGGCAGTCGACGCTTCAACGACATCCAGCGCGGCGTCCCCCTGATGTCCTCCTCGCTGCTCACCACACGCCTGCGCCAGCTCGAACGGGCCGGGATCGTGGAACGGCGCCCCCGTCCTGACGCCAAGGGCAACGAGTACCACCTGACTCCCGCCGGCGAGGAGCTCGCACCGCTCGTCGCGCAGATGGGCACATGGGGCGAGCGCTGGCTGAGACGCCCGATATTCGAGAAGGAACCCGACACCGGGCTGCTCATGTGGTGGATGCGGGGCACCGTCAAGACCGATGCGTTGCCCGCCGGCCGCACGGTGGTCCACTTCCACTTCCGTCGAGCCCCCGAGAAACTGCGCTACTTCTGGCTCGTGCTTCCCGACGCCGATCTGTGCCTTAGCGACCCCGGCTTCGGCGTCGACGTCACCGTCCGCAGCGATGCGAAGACACTGACCGCCGTGTGGATGGGCGACCTCGGCGTAGGTCCCGCGCTCAGCAGCGGAGCGATCGAACTCGAAGGCCCATCGCGCCTCGTCCGCTCCTTCCCCAACTGGTTCGGTCTGCACCCCTTGTCCGCCAGCGTCGAACACCCCTCCAGCCGGCCAAGAATCACCGCCTGAAGCTCACTCCCTTCCAACCGGCGTGCAGCGGGCCAGCGACTCTTCCTCGTGTTCTGGCGTCTTGTCACAGGCCCTCGCGGAGGACTCGGTCGATGACACGACGGGCTTCGTTGTCCGGTTCCGCTGGCGGTCGCCCGCCGATCCACTGAGAGATTGCGCTGCCCGTACCGCGGGCCCAGGTGTCGTCGTCGATGCTGAGGTGCAGGCGAAAGCCCGGGCCCATCGAGATGCCGCCCTCCACCAGGAATCGTCCCCCTGGTCGCAAGTGGTCCGCTGCGTTCCGGAAGACGGCGATCTGGCCGTCTTGGGATGTGACGTTCATGATCGTGTTGAAGACGAGAAAAACCAAGCCGAATGTGCGCGGCACGCGGGTGCTGGCCATGTCGCCGATCGTCACGTCGACCGTGGCGGCTCCAGCCTTGACCTGAAGTTGGGCCGCCATGTGGGGCGACAGCTCGATGCCTGACACCGTCACACCTCGGGCCGCGAGCGGTAGGGCGATCCGGCCAGTCCCGATGGCGAACTCGAGGGTCGCCTCCCCTGCTGCGAGGTCGGCCAGTACATCGACGACAGGATCCACGACGGTCGGATGGAACATGCCGCCGTGGGTTGAGTCGTATGTCTGGGCAAGCTCGGCGTCCCAGACAGTCGAAGGCGAACCGGCGTCATCCATCGACTTGAGCGCCTTCGTGTTCAGTGCAGCGGGACGGGGCTCGAAACATGAGGCCGTGTGGGAACGCGCGCAACATCAATCCCTTCGTTTCCGTTTGCATGCTGTGTTCGTTCCCGGCCAGCCCTAAGGCTGGCGTGAAGCATCCTTCTCCTGCCGCGCGACTAGCGCAACGCATTTTCTGGCTCTCCGGCCGGTGCCGTGGGCCACAGGGCACAATCGTTAGGTCGGTGCGATATGTGTGGCGAGGTGGGGGCTGCGTCTGCTTGGTGGTCCTGCCTTGACCGTCGCAGCCGCTGGGACCGACATGTCCGCTGCCGGGAAGTCGGCAGTAGGCGTTGTCCATACGCTGGAGCCCATGGACGCGCTCGAGACCGACCGACCCGAGGTGGTTACTGCTGCTTGTCGGCTGCTGGAGGGCAGCGATGCTCCCGTTGAGGAGATCGCTCGGGAGCTTGGATGGAGCCAGCGTCATCTTCAGCGGCTCTTCCGCGACACCGCGGGCGTCACGATGAGCGCGTATCGGCGGCAAGCGCGGGCCGACCGTGTCCGCACCCACCTTCGTACCGGCGCCACCGTCACCGAGGCTGTGTTCGCGGCCGGCTACGGATCGTCGCGCGCGTTCTACGACCACGGCGCTCGCCGCCTCGGCATGTCCCCAGCCCAGTACTCAGATGGCGGACGAGGCGCAACGATCCGATTCACTACGTTCGAGACTGCGATCGGGATCGTGTTGGCCGCGGTCACCGACAGAGGGCTGTGCGCGGTCCGGATCGGCGACGATGCCCAGGAGCTGATCGACGGGTTGCGCGAGGAGCTGCCCGAAGCAGCATCCGCCGACGTTGCTGATGATCCGCAGCTCGCGAGCGTCAGCGAGGTCCTCTGGTTGCTCGCTCATGGTCGTCCAGGCGACCGCTTGCCACTGGACGTGCAAGGAACCGCCTTGCAGGCGGAAGTGTGGGAAGCGATCAGCTCGATCCCGGCGGGCACAACAATGACCTACGCCGAACTCGCCGCAGCAGTCGGGCGCCCGACGGCGGTCCGTGCTGTCGCCAACGCAGTGGGCGCCAACCCCGTCGCACTAGCCATCCCGTGTCACCGGGTAGTGCGCAGCGACGGAAGCAACGGCGGATACCGGTGGGGAGGAGAGCGAAAGGCCGCACTGCTGACCACCGAACAAGGCGACGAGGCAGAACCATCCTGATCGGGCTTCGAAGCAGGAGGATTCCTGGTTATGGCCGACCCGCGACGCGCGGTCCGCAGCGGTCGCGATCTGTTGATCGGGCGGCGTGATTTGTGCGGATCTCGTCGCTACACGACGACGACTTCGAGGACACCTTCGAGGGACTCGAAGTCCCGCGCGTTCCTCGTGTACAGCGGGAGTCCGGCGGCGAGAGCCGTCGCCGCGATCAGGAGGTCGACGGCGCGGGCGCCACGAGCCTTGCGGCCGGCCGCGGCAACCGTCGCGAACACGCGGCCATACGCGCGGGCAGCGTCTCCGTCGAAGGGAAGCGGATCGAAGACGGCTTCGGCTCGCTGCAGCCGATCCTGTCGCCGGCTCCGCTCCTCAGCGTCGCTGGTCGCATGTGGTCCGGCGGCAAGCTCGGCCATCGTCAGGGAGCTGACCGCAACCTCCACAGGAAGATCACCTTGATCGATGGTCTCGAGGTCGACCACAACGGAGGTGTCGAGAACTCCCCGAGCATGACGCTGCCGCTGGTCAGCCACGCGGTGCGATCTCTTGGGAGGCGACCTCGCCGAGGTCACGCCGGAGCTGGTCGTAGTCGACGGCGGGCGCCACCCGGAACATCGCCGCAGCTGTCTCGGCCGCCACGAAACGATGCCGGCGCAGCGGGCTGAGCTCTCCCACGGGTACGCCACGTCGCGTCACGATGAAGCTCTCGCCCTCGTCGAGTCCGCGCATGATCTTTCCGCTCTCGTTCCGCAGCTCCCGCTGGGTGATCTCTCGGCTCATAGAGAGATTGTAGCACCAGGTGCTACGAGTCGGCGATGGCACGTCTAAGTTGCCGCTGAGTACGCGCCGATACTCGCGTCGGTGGACGGCGTGCGGGCCGCCTCTGTGGTGGACGGGAGCGACGGGCAAGGGTGCGCGGATATGTATGTCATCAACGGCGACTGAGGTTTGACGCATGGTTCGGGGCGGTTTGTGGCGTCGGGTGGAAGGTCACAAGTGCGGAATCCCTTCCGCCACAGGAGGATTAGTGTCGGTCGCGCGCCCACCTCTTCGTTTGGATCCGTGGTGTCCGATGACGTCGCGTAAACACTGGCGCTGATTCCGAGTCGCCGGTCCGCTCTGTACTGTGGCTGACCGTGGCTCTACCGGCGGTATCGGTCGAATTGGTCGCGGACCGACCAGACCTCCTTGAGCAACTCGCACGGATCCGGTGGACTGACTGGGGCGATGAGCCAGGCCGAGAGACGCTCGAGTGGTGGATCGATGACCTCCGGGCAGAAGCCGGGCGCGACTCCGTGCCCGTGGCATTCGCGGCGATCGGTGAGACGGGCGACGTGATCGGTGGCGTGTCCCTGGCGGCCTTCGCTTGACCGATGAGCAGCGTCAGGGAAGGACACCCTGGGTCGCGGGGATGATCGTTCGTGAGGATCGACGCAACGCGGGCGTTGGGACGCATCTGATGGAGAGCCTGGAGTCCTGGGCGCGTGCGGCGGCGATACCGAGAGTCTGGGTCGTCACCGGCGGAAGAGCAGTCAACTTCTACAAGCGGTGTGGGTGGCAGGTCGTCGAGAGGCTGGTCGTTGACAGTGACGAGGAGGCAACAGTGCTGAGCAAAGCGATGTCAGATGTGAGCGGTCCATCCGCCCGTTCGTGACAAGGCACACTCTCCTGGCCCGTGCACCGTGTCGAGTGTGGCCGTCGTCGCTATGTACGGGCGATCGGTCCGCGTGCGTCATGCCACGATCCTGCCGCACTCCTGTCCGATCGCGTCGCGCCGGTGCATGATGCTTGTGTGCTTGACCCGACGACCGTCGCATCGATCGCCGACGAACTGCTCGCCGCATACGACGGGGCATCGACGCTGCCGCCGATCACCGCGTCGCGTCCTGAACTCGACCTAGACGACGCATACGACGTACTCACCGAGCTCGCCGAACGCCGGCAAGCCGCGGGATGGAAACCGGTCGGACGCAAGATCGGGTTCACCAACCGCACGATCTGGAAGGCATTCGACGTCGATGCGCCGATGTGGGCCCACGTCTGGGATCGCACCGTGCTGGACGCGCCCAACGGCTGGGTCACCGTCGATCTGACACCCCTCGTGCAGCCGCGCCTCGAGCCCGAGGTCGTCTTCGGTCTGCGCGGTCCCGTCCCCGTGACCGACGACCCCACCGAGGTGCTCGCCGCTGTCGAGTGGGTCGCACCAGGGTTCGAGATCGTGCAATGCCACTACCCCGACTGGCGCTTCACGCTCGCCGACTGCACAGCGTCGTTCGCACTCCACGCACGGCTCATCGTCGGCCGTCGCCTCATCGTCGATCAGACCGAGCGCGATCACCTCGCGGCCGTGCTCGCCTCGTTCGAAGCGACGCTCGCACGCGACGGAATCGTGATCGACCGCGGCGCCGGCACCAACGTGCTCGGAAGCCCTGCCCTCGCGCTCGCCCACCTAGCCGAGGTCCTCGATCACCGAGCGGAGTCGCAGTCGCTGACCGCCGGCGAGCTCGTCACCACTGGCACCATCACGAACGCGGCCCCCCTCGATCCGGGTCACACCTGGACCTCGAACTACGGCGAGCTAGGACTCGAGGGACTCACCCTCACAACCTGAACCACAGTCCTCTTCGGAGCCGCTCACGACGCGGCGTTCTGTGGTGTTCTCGAAGCGATCAGGGACGCGATTAGGCGACGCGGATACCTGGTGATCTCAACCCGTGCGACATCACATGTTGTGGAACCGTCGCTCAAGCCGTAACTCCGCCCGGCAATGGCACAACAGTCGCGAGCCGGGCTACCCCTCCGACGTAGGCGACCAAGGGAGGGGCATCCGGTTCGCCATAGCTGCAGAACACAAATCGCGAGAACCCCCACAGTCCAACGGAATCGGCGCCGTGTTCGGCCTCGCCCTGTGTGAAGCCCTCGAACTTGAGCTGGTCGATCAGGCCAGAGCGGGAGAACGCGCTGAGGTCCAGGTACGAGCCTTCCTGCGCGCGTTGCTCTGGCTGACGCTCTCGCCGGCATACGGGTCGGCGGTCGTCGGTGGAGCGGTCGTCGTCGGCGGCGATGTGGACGCTGGGCTCGGGTCCGTCGTGTTGGCCCTCGGCGTCGTCGTCGCGGCAGCCTCTGCAAATGAGGCCGTGCTCGCCGTCGACGGGCTGGTCGGCTCGGCCGCCTGGGGCGTGACATCGGTGCCGGCGCCTGCTGCCGCCAGGCCGATGACGAGGCCCATCACGCCGGTCAGGAGCACTGTCCAAAGGGGTACCCGCTTGGACAGGAGGCCAGGCTTCTAGCCAGGCGGGGGCCGCCCCGCTGGCCCCTTACCGACCTACACAAAGCAGGACGGACCCTGCGCCCACCGCGTACCCGCCTGATTGGTGCGCGGCCAGTGGACTTGGTCGCGGTTGTTCGGTGCGCGAGTTATGTACGGAACGGCGTGCGTTCGAAGTGGTCGGTTAGCAACGAGGCAATTGCGTTCATGCGTTGCTCCGGAACCGCCTCGCCATCGGGGACTCCGAGCCGATCGAAGATCCTGTGGCCCCTGGCGTCCTCGGCCAGGTCAGCAGCTCGAGGGATCACGTGGAGGTGCACGTGCGGGTGCTGCGGATGCTCTGCGAACTGAACTGCATAGGTCTTGACCGAATCGAGACACGCGGCGAGCGCAACGGATGCGTGCTTGAGCAGGGGCCCGAGCTCGGCGGCCTCAGCATCCGTGAGGTCAGCCAGGGCGGTTCGATGTTCTCGGCAGACAAGGACCAGCCAGCCTTCGACCGAGGTGCCGTAGCAGTGAGCCAGATCCCACGAGTCCGTTCGGAGGATCTGATCCCATGCAGGTGCTTCTCCCCGGTCTCTTCGCCCCACGAGCTCGCACGTTCGACACGCAACCACCGCCGAGAGTCTCGCTCACAGCGCGTTCCGACACTGATCGGAGGGTCAAACAACCTCGACCGGGCAACGAAGTCCCGGCGCATTGGCCAGCCGGCGGTCAGCGGTGACGAACGGGCTGTGGACGGCCTCGGCCAAAGCGACGTAGCAGCCGTCGTACGCCGTGAGGTTCTCGCGGAGTTCCCAGACGCGTTGCAGGAGGGGAGTCGTCGGGAAGACGGTGATCGGAAGGTCGAGCAGGTCGCGGATAGCCGCGTCTGCCTGCTCCGGGGTCAGCTGCCCCGTGTTGGCGTGCCGCCGCACGACAGAGGTGACCGCTACCCGCAGGAGGTCCGGTCCCACGAGCATCTCACCGCGCAGCCGCTCCCTGAACCGGAGGCCGTCACTCCCCGCGTCGGCAACGACAGGGGCCAGAACCGAGGCGTCAACGACGAGCACGTTCGTCGTCGATCGCTTCGATCGCGTTCTTCGCTGACAGGTGGCCCTTTGGCCGACGCTCGATCCGACCAAGCATCAAAGGCTGGCGGCCGCTCTGATTGCCGGATCGCGTGAGTGCGCGGTCTGAATAGAGGTCACGTCTCGCAGTTCACGACGTCACCCGAACCCGGTCCGCTCATGCATGTGTCCTGACCGTCTCCGCCGTCGAGCATGTCGTCTCCCGGACCACCACCGATCCGGTCATCACCTGGCCCGGCACACACAATGTCATTGCCGCTGTGCGCTCGAATCACGTCGTCGCCACCGAGGCCAAAGATGATGTCGTCGCCGTCGGTTCCCTCAAGTTGATCGGATCCGTCGGTGCCAGTGATGGTGGCTGAGGACGGGTCGGCACAGAAGGATGCACCCTCAGTCGCCTCCTCGCTGCCACCTTCGCCGCCGACAGCATCTTCGCTGGTGGTGGTCTCGGCACTTGTCGATGTCGATGTCGTCGAGGCGGGTGAAACGCTGTCATCGTCTCCGCACGCCGACAGCACCAACGCTGCGAGCAATCCGACAGCTACGAAAGGTGCTCGACCACTCATGGCGTCCTCCTTCGCGAGCCCCACTGAGCTACAACCAACGGCAGTAGTTCGACAACACCCTACGCCGGTGATGGAGGACTGTTCGGGTCTGGCTTCAAGATTGAACTGTCGAACGGGTCGGATGGGGCTTGCTTCGTCCCTCCGATGAGGCGGTGGTCTAGCTTCGCTCGGAAGGAGGCGAAAGTGGCCGTTCCTGATCGCTTGAAAGCTGACCTTCATGAGTTCGTCGAGGGTCTGCTGCGTCACACCGGCGCACCTGGATTCTCGCTGGCGCTCGCGTCTCGAGAACAAACGTTCACGGCAGCGTGGGGCCACAGCGAGCCGCGTCGAGAAGTGCCCTTTTCGGACAGGACAGTCGTGCGGACAGGCTCGATGGCCAAGCTGTACGTCGCGGCAGCTCTGATGACCCTCGTCGATCGTGGCTTGATCGAACTCGACGAGCCCGCCTCGAAGTATGTGCCGTTCCAGGTCGAGAATCCGAACGATCAGATACAGCCGGTCCTACGGGACTTGCTCCGGCACCGAAGCGGCCTCACCGCGAACTACGGCTACACATCGAACGAAGGCCCGCAGAGTCTGGGAGACCACCTGCGCGCCGTCTTCCAACAGGCGCGTGGAGATGCCTATGGGGGCTCACTTGCTCCGATGTGGTCGGCGCGCGTGAACGAGCGGATGCAGTACACCAACACCGGCGCCGCGCTCGTCGGCCTCATCATCGAACGAGCCAATGCTGACGGGCTCTCGTTCGCGGACCTCGTCGAGCGGGCCGTGTTCGCACCGTTAGGTATGGCAGACACCACCTATGAGGACGTCCCACTGGAGAACAAGCGTCCCGATCTCAGCGACCGCCTCGCACAGGGCTACATGAGGCTCGACGGCTACCACTTCCCTTCGCCGCGCTTGTGGATCGGCGACTTTCCCGCCGGCGGCGCGGTCACGACGCCCGCCGATCACGCCAAGTTGTTGCTCGCTTACCTCGCGACCGCCGATACGACGATCATGTCGCCAGACGCGATCTCCGAGTCACTTCATGTTCCCGACGCGGACATCGGCGGTTGGGGACTTGGTCTCCTCTGGCAGAGCGGCAACATCGGAACCGACCTCGAGTACTTCGGCCATGGCGGCGGACACATGTGGGGCTTCACGAACAGCAGCCGGTGCTGGAGGAATCACGGCATCGCCCTCGTAACGAGCGCCAGCCACTGGGACCTCGCAGAAGGGCAGCACCGTCCCCGCTACCTCGAGGCCGAATACTGCAACGCGTTTGTAGAGTCGTGGCTCAAGACCGACGGCCAGCTCTGGGAGACGCGTGCTGCGAAGAACGAGGCGAGCGCGCGTTCATACGCGATCGGCATCGTCCTCGCCGATCGCCTCGGCCCCCGACTCGGCTTCGTGCCGGATCCGGCCGCTCTGGACGATCTCTTGGCGAACCGCCTCACAGACGATCCCGACGCCGACATCGACGAGGACGCCGTTCGTGCCGGCTTCTATGCAATCGCCGATGTGGCCCGCGACCAGCTCGAGCGCGTACCGGGGAACGTCGAAAGCGGCGCAGGACTCGACCCCGTACAAGCCCGCTTGGCGTGGCGGTCACTCGGCGGACTCACCGGCCGACCGTTGCTCGCGTTCTAGCCCCTCGCAGACGGGCCCTCTGGGCGACACACTTCGACGCGCCCAGTCCGAATCCGGTTGCGTGTCCGGTGCGCCGTCTCAAGACTGCACCACTGTGGCGTTCGATCTCGCTCTCCTGGAACACACTGCCGTCGTCGTAGTCGACACCCTGCGGCGCGGCGTCGACGCCGATTGGTCGGTCAAAGCGGGCACGCTTGAGTGGGACGTCGATTACACCATTGGTCACATGGCAGGCGGGATGGCGAAACACACGGTCTACCTGGCCACCAGGTCACCGCGCTTCATCGCGGTCTCAACTGGTGGGTGGTCCGGCGCCACGCGAACCGAGCGAATCGAAGCGATCACCGACGTTGCCCGTGGCGTGCTGGAGGTGGCGCGCGCCGCGCCTCCTGGCCCGATCGCCTACCACGTCACAGGAATGCAGACGGCCGAGAGCTATGTGGTGATGGACTGCGTCGAACTGCTCGTCCACACCTACGACGTCTGCGAGGGCCTCGGGATGCCCTTCGAGCCCCCAGATTCGCTGTGTCAGCCCGTTCTTGCCTCCCGCTATCCCGCGCATGCTGGCGAACCAGAGCCGTGGCCGACGCTGCTATGGGTCAATGGTCGCCCGCATCCCGCCACCCTCGGCCGCGCCGCGGCTCCAACCCTTGAGCCCGAGCGCCCGCCGCTCGAGTTCGCCGAGGATCCTGGCACAGGCGAGTGGCGACCAATCCGCTGGCTAGAGCCCAACGACGACTAACTGTCCTGACCGTGCCAACTAACGAACTAGCAGTGCCTCAGGGAGTCGCCGAGTAGCCACTCGGTGGCTAGTATGCAGCTGTGAGTTTGGTGGCGCATGGATTGCTGGGGCTGTTGGAGGAGCGGCCGAGGCACGGCTATGAGTTGCGGAAGTCGTTCGACGAGCGACTCGCCGGCAGCCGTCCGCTGCGGTCGGGCCAGGTGTATTCGACACTGGGGCGGCTCGAGCGCGATGGCCGGGTTGACGAAGTCGGCGGCGAGCAGGGCCCGGGGCCTGAGCGCCGGCTGTACGCCATCACCGCAGCGGGTGTCGCCGAGCTCGAGCGATGGTTGTCGGTGCCCGAGTCGCCGGAGACGTACTTGCAGAGTGTGCTGTACGCGAAGGTCGTCGTCGCGCTGTCGTCGGGTCGTTCGGCCCAGGCGGTGCTCGACGTGCAGCGCGACCGGCACGTCGCGGCGATGCGGGCGTTGACCCGCGACAAGGAAGAAGCAGATCTGGCGGGCGTCGTGCGCGCCGATTTCGCGTTGATGCATCTCGACGCCGATGTGCGCTGGATCGACCTGACGCTGGCCCGGCTGGCGCGATTGGGGAAGGAGCTGCGGCCATGACAGCGCGGTTCGCCGTGGAGGCCACCGGATTGAGCCGGGTATATGGGAGCGGCGCCGACGCGGTCCGCGCACTCCACGAGGTGGACATCTCGATCGGGGCGGGCGAGTTCGTCGCGGTCATGGGACCGTCGGGGTCAGGAAAGTCCACCTTGCTTCATCTCATCGGGGGCCTCGATCGCCCGGACAACGGCGAGGTGCTGCTCGAGGGACAGCCGATCGCGGGGTTGAACGACGAGGCGCTAGCCCGACTGCGGCGAACTCGCGTCGGGTTCATTCTGCAGTTCTTTAACCTGTTCCCGCTGCTGACCGCGTTGGAGAACGTCGCGTTCCCGCTTCTCCTCGACGGAAGAAGCGATGCCCTTGCTCTCGCCGACGAGGCGCTTGAGCGCGTGGGGTTGGCGGCACGGGCCAACCATCGGCCCGGTGCGCTGTCCGGCGGCGAGCAGCAACGCGTCGCAGTGGCGCGGGCGCTCGTGACCACACCAGCGGTCGTTCTCGCCGACGAGCCAACGGGATCGTTGGACACGCTGGCGGGCGAGGATGTCCTCCGGTTGCTCCGGGCAGCAGCGGACACCGGGCAGGCGGTGCTGCTCATCACGCACGAAGCCCAGGCCGCCGCCTATGCCGATCGCGTCGTCAGACTTCGCGACGGGGCCGTGGTCTCGACGGACGATCCCGTCTCGAGGGTCCCACGGTGAAGACCGCGAGCGGATCGTTTCGCTTGGTGCGCATCCTGGCTTGGCGGCGCATCGCGGCGCGCCCGGTGCGGAGCTGCCTCACGGCCGCGGGGGTGGCTGTCGGTGTCGGATTCCTGTTCAGCATTATGTCGCTCAACGCGCAGCTGGCCTCCACCGCTCGCCACACCGCGGCGGTCGTCGACCGCCCCCGGCTGCTGCAGGTGACGCCCGCATCACCGGGCGGGTTGCCCGACGACCTGGCCGGGCAGCTCGCCGCTGATGGCCGGGTCGCGGCAGCGGCACCGCTGGTCATTGCCCGCGCGGCCGTGACGAACGGCCCGCACGAAGCCAGCGTGTTCGTGATCGGCATCACCGGCGATGCGCCCCTCCTCGCGCCCGACGCGGCCGGGGAGATCGACTTCGAGCTAGCCGAATCAGTCGACCCGGACAGTGGTCTGGCGTTGAGCCACCGCGCCGCCGAACGCCTTCACGTCAGTGCGGGCGACCAGATCGCCGTGCACGCCTCAACCGGCATCACCCACGTACCGGTCTCTGCACTCGTGTCATCTCCCCAGATCGAGCGGCTCAATAGCGGGATGGCCGCGATGATGCCCCTGGCCGACGCTCAGACGGTCTTCGGGAGGACGGGTCGCGTCGATCAGATCCTGCTGCTTGCCACGACCGATGCCGACCTCGACGCGCTCCGCCGAGACGTCGGTGCCGCGATCGATGGGATCGGCATCGTGGCCGCGCCCGGCGAGACAACAGGCGGCGGCAACGTCTACTTCGACACCATCCGCTTCTTCACAAACTTCGTCGGCGCTTTCGTCGTGCTGGCAGGGGTCATGTTGGTGTTCCACACGATGTCGACCGCCACCGCCGAGCGTCGCACCGAGATCGCGCTCGCCCGCTCGCTCGGCTCGTCCCGCCGCCAGCTGCTCGCCGTTACCCTGACCGAGGCCGCCTTCCTCGGAGCCGCGGGAACGGCGCTCGGCCTCTTCGCAGGCGGCATGCTCGCCCGACTAGTTGTGCCGCTTGCCCGCCACATGTACGAGATCGGCTCACCCGTCGACGTTCCCACCGACGTCGCCTTCCATTGGGTCCCAGCCGTCGTGGCGGCAGTCGCCGGGCTGACAGGCGCCATCCTCGGTGCGGTGATCCCAGGTCGATCGGCGGCCCGTGCTGCGCCCATCGACGCCTTCCGGCCGACCGCCAACTACGAATGGCGAGATCCCTCCCGAGCCAGCCACCAAGTGCTGATCGCCTCGGCCGGCGCCGCCCTGCTGATCGCCGGAGCGATCCTCGCCAGACGCGTCACGTCCGATAACCCGACCGATCCCGCAGTGGTCGTTCCCGTCCTCGCCGCCTATCTCGGCGCGCTGATCCTCGTACCCACCACGATCCCGTTCGCGGCCCGTGCCGCTGCAACCTTGCTCGGACGACTCTCGAACACCACTGGGCGGCTCGCGGCTGATGCGTTGCGGGCCAACCCCCGGCGCACCACCCTCAACGTGATGGCCCTCCTCGTCCCTGTGGCTGCCGTCGTACTCACCGGGGTCGGCTTCGGCTCCGGCCTGACCGGAATCAGCCGGCTCGCCCAGGCCGTCGTCGGCACACCCATCAACGTCGACGCCGACTCCTACATCGGCGTGCTGGGCGGCTCTGTCGCGTCCCAGCCCCTCGGCCCTGCGCACCAATCCGTCCTGGAAGCCGTCCCCGGCGTGCGAGCCGTGCTCCCGTACCAAGCTGCCAACGCTGTCCTTCCGGATGGGAGCGCCGGTGCCGTCTACGCCGTCCCCCTCACCGCCGCTGACCGCCACGGCGTGGCCGACGCTGTCAAGTTCGCACGGCTCGCCAACAACCCCGCCGCCTTCACGCGAGGCCTCGCCCAGGGCGAGATCGCCGCGTCACACGTCGCCGCTCGAAGCCTCGCACTCGAACCCGGGAGCCGTCTGAGCCTTCCCACGCCGTCGGGCCCCCAAGAATTCACCGTTAGTGCGCTGTTCGACGACTGGACCTTCCAGAGCACCTTCGCGATCGACCTCGATACCTACCGCTCCATCTGGGGCGATGATGCCGCGTACCGGTACGCGATCGTCCCGACCGCCGATGCATCCCTCAGCGACCTCCGAGTGCGCCTCGAGGCGGCGGTTGCCGACGCCGCGATGCCGGCTCACGTCCGTACGCGGGAACAAGCGGTAGCGGAGCTCGAAGCGAATACGACGACCTTCTTGCCCATCGCCCGGGGCATGACCCTTGCCACCCTCATCTTCGCCGGGCTCGCCCTCGGCAACGCCGCGTTCACCGCCATCACCGAACAACGCTGGACCCTTGCCCTCCAAAGAGCCCTCGGCATGAGCCGGCGCCAGATCTCCCGAAGCCTCGCGCTCGAAGCCACGACGGTCGGCGTCATCGGCGCGATCGGCGGGACTGCCGTCGGTCTCGGCCTCGCAGCGGCCGTCCTGCCGGTCCTCGCACGCCAGGTCGCCATCACGCTTCACTACACGGTCCCGTGGCCGCTGGTTGCGGCGGCGACCGTCCTCGGAGTCGTCGTCGCTGTCAGCGCGACCTTTCACCCGCGTCGGATCGCCAGACGTGTCCCGATCATCGAAGGACTCCGATTCGAATAGCGCAGCCTCCGAGACCTCCTCGTAGGTCACCGCGCGGCCCCCAATCCGGGCTTCCGGGCGACGGCAGGTGTCCGGCCACGGCAGCTGAGGGACGCCCCCATTACTGGCGAGCCCGAGCCGTCTGATCGGGTCCCAGCGTACCGGTCCCGCCCAGTGCCTGGCCGACGATCGACAGGGTCAGCGCGTGAGGACGGACTGGTTGGCGATGGCACTTGGACTCTGCACGGCGCGCACGGATCGAGCGTCGAGGGTTTCGCCGCATACGTTGCAGGTCATCTGCGCCGTCGTGTTCTGGCCGCAGCTGCGGTGCTCCAAGAGCAGTGGCTCGTTGCCGGCTCCGAGGATCCACTCGTCGCCCCACTGACGGAGCGCCGTCAGCACCGGCCAAAGGGCTCGGCCCTTCTCGGTGAGCACGTAGTCGTATCGACCTCGGCCCTCGTCGTAGGCGCGCCGTTCGAGGACGCCGCTGTCAACGAGTGTGTCGAGGCGGTTCGTGAGGACGTTGCGAGCGATGCCGAGGCGCTCGACGAAGTCGTCGAAGCGGCGCACGCCGAGAAACGAGTCGCGCAGGATCAGCAGGGTCCACCACTCGCCGATCACCTCGAGCGACTGGGCGATTGAGCAGTTCATGTCGGCGAAGGAGGCCTTGCGCACAGTGCCATCGTACCTGAGTTGCATTACGCAACTCAACCTGCCACAGTGAGTTGCATGACAAAACTCAAGGCTGCCCTGGCGGCAACGGAGTTCGAGCGGACCACCGCAGTCGTCCCGATCCCCGGGCGTCCGGGCGAGTTCGCCGTGGAGCTCGATGCGGGGTGGTCCTCGCTGGTCGGTGTGCACGGCGGCTACATGTGCGCCATCGCGGTCCGAGGCGCAGAGGCGCTCGCCGAGGGCCGATCGGTCCGCACGCTGACCACGAGCTTCTTACGCACCGGTGAGGTCGGCTCGGCGACGCTGTCTGTGCGCGCCGTGCGCGAGGGACGATCGATCACCACGATGGTCGCTGACCTGGTCCAGCACGGCCGGCTCCTGACCACGAGTCGCCTGACCCTGCTGGTGGAGCGGACGGGCGTCGAGTGGCGGACACCCCTCCCGCTCGATCTCCCGCCGCCAGAAGAGTGCATCCGGATGGATGGCGAGCGCGTGTCGCACTTCGACCGGGTCGACGGGCTCCTCGATCCCCGCAGCATCCCGTTCTCGGGAGGTGACCGCGCGCTGATCCGCGGCTACCTGCGGCCGTTGGAGCCCCGCCCGGTCGACGCCGCCTGGCTCTCGATGGCGGCCGACTGGTTCCCGCCGCCCGCGTTCGTCCGGCTCGAACCGCCCACCGGCGGTGTGAGCATCGACCTGACGACCCACATCCACCAGCCCCACGTGGAGCTCGGCGACCACGACTGGCTCACGGGACGGTTCGACATCGAGACCAGCGCCGCCGGCCTCGCCGTCGAGCACGGCCGGATCGCCGAACGGGACGGGACCCTGGTCGCAGAGTCCTTCCAGACCCGCCTCACCGCGCACGGCTGAGCGCGCCGTGTTCGATCACTCCCGCCGCACGCTCACCATCGCGTCCCTCGCCACGCTCGCGACCTTCCTCGACACGACGATCCTCTACGTCGCGTTCCCCGACATCACCGCCAGCTTCGCAGACGCCGGGCCGTCGCAGCTCTCGTGGGTGCTGAACGCCTACACCATCGTCTTCGCCGCCCTGCTCATCCCGGCTGGAAAGGTGGCCGACCGCGTCGGTCACCGGCGAGTGTTCCTGGCCGGGTCGACTGCGTTCACCGCGGCGTCCATGGCGTGCGGCCTGGCTCCCACCGCCGAGATCCTCATCGTGTTCAGGATCGTCCAGGCCGCCGGCGCCGCCGCATTGATCCCGTCGTCACTGGCGCTGGTCATGCATGCCTTCGCGCACGATCAGCTACCACGGGCGGTGGCGATCTGGGGTGCCGCCGGTGCGGTGGCCGGCACACTCGGCCCGACCATGGGCGCGGCGATCGTCGAGACCCTCGGATGGCGCTGGGCGTTCTTCATCAACCTCCCCATCGGCGTGTACACCGTGGTGTTGGGGAGCCGCAGCCTCCACGAGTCATCTGCTCCGGAGACGCGGGTGCCGTCCTTGGTCGGCGTCGCCCTCGTCGCCGGGGCTGCGGCGCTGCTGTCCTACGGCCTGATCGGCTCCGACGAGGTCGGCTGGCTCGGCCCCCGCACCCTGTGGCTCCTCGGCGCCGGGCTCGCGGCGCTGCTGCTGTTCGTCGCCCACCAGCGTCGAACCGAGGCGCCCGCGCTAAACCTCGACCTGTTCCGGACCCCCAACTTCGCATGGGGGAACCTGGCGATGCTGGTCTTCGGGACCGCGTTCTCCGCCCTGTTCTTCGGATCGATCCTGTTCCTCACCCAGGTGTGGGGATGGTCGGTCCTCCAGGCGGGCTTCGGTGTCGCGCCCGGTCCGGCGATCGTCGCGCTCGCCGCGCCGCGGCTCGGCAAGCTCGCCGGCACAATCGGGCAGCGACCGATCCTTCTCGCCGGTGGGTTGCTCTACGCCAGCAGCGGTCTGTACCGGCTGGTGATGCTCGGTCCCGAAGTCGACTACCTGCGCGACTACTTCCCGTCCATGGTGCTGAGCGGCCTCGGGGTTGCCTGCGTCTTCCCGCAGCTCTCCAGCGTCGTGGCCCAGGCGCTGCCCAAGAACCGTACGGGTGTCGGAGGCGCAGCGCTCCAGGCCGTCCGCCAGTTCGGCAGCACGTTCGGCGTTGCCCTGACCATCGCGTTCGTCGGGACATCGACCGGCCTCGCCGAAGCGATCGCCGCCTACGACCGCGTGTGGTGGCTCGTCATCGCCGGCGGCGTCGTCACCTCCGCGCTGGCCCTCCCGACGCGGACGACGGTCATCGCGGCGCTCGAACCGCCAGTGCCCACCCACACACAACCCGAACCGGCCGCCTGACACCCGTCGACGAACCCTGGTAGCCATAACCTCGGGCGCACTGGCCCGCGCGTTATCGAGCGCGCGATCGGAGCGGTCGTGGAGACTTGAATAGTGGCCCACGAGCACGACGAGCAGGACCAACAGGTACTGGAACGGGTTCGTGGGATCTGCCTCACCTTCGACGGCGCCGCCGAGAGCCTGCTCCAGGACCGACCGCTGTTCCACGTCAGACGCCGGCGCTTTGCCATCTTCAACGGCGAGTCTTCACCGTCGAGGCCCCGGCGGGACGCAGCTGGACGGTCCGTCCACTTCCTCAGCGACCCATCCGAGCGCGAGGCGCTCCATCAAGATCCGCGGTTCACGCGCTCGCCGCACCATGGCGACCGCGGGTGGCCAGCCATCCGAGTCGATCCCGACAATGCCGACTGGGCAGAGTTGACCGAACTCCTTCATGCGGCACATGCGCAGGTCGCTTCACACCGCTGACGCCCTCGCGACGCGCCTGATCTGCAGCGGCATGAGGCCCGCGCTATCAGGCGATCTGCGGGATCGATAGGTTCGGCATCCATGGCCTGGAACACGCGCTCGCTTTGGGTGGACATAGACCGCATCGCTCTCTGTGTCCACCGACCGACCGCGAGGCGGTCGCAGTTGCGCGAGGTGGTGGCACGACTGCACCTTCCCGCGAACTCCTTCTTCGTCGTCGCCGCCCGCCACATCGCATCGGGATCGGTCTCAACTGGTCAGCTGGAGGTTCTCAGCCGGTATGAGAGCAGGACGCTCGTGCAGTTGAATCTCGAGCGACATCTTGAGCTCGGGCTGATCACAAGCACCAAGCCGGGGCTCTTCGAGCCCTCGACGGGGTTTCGAGACGCGAGTCGTCTGGTTCTCGACCTGCAAGGGGTCGGCGCGACCGAGCTGTGGCAAGGCAACGAGAACTTGGGGCACCTTGCCGAGCTGGGACGCCAGATCGTCGACCATGCGCAGCACTCCGCTCCCGTGTCTACACCAGCCTTTGACGGGCAGGTGGCCGACCGCAGCTCCACGCCAGCCTCGATGGCCGGGCGCCTCCTCGCATCCGTGACCGAGCTTCGCTACCTACGCGCCGACCTCCACGCCGCTGCCCTCGCATCGGAAGGACTCGTCGGCCCGCGTGCTCGGGCGTTGGACCGGCTATGGAAGGGACACGCGTCATCAGTGGCTGCAGAGGATCTTCAGCGCCTCTCCCGACACGGGCTCGCGGTCAACTCCGATGGCGTATGGAGGCTGACCGACCAGGCCAAGCAGGCGCGCACGAGAGCCGAGGCGAAGACTGGCGAGCTGACCGACGCCGCTCTCGGAATGCTCGCCACCGACGTGGTCGGTGCCTTCGGAGACGGCATCGCGGACCTCGGCGGCGAAGACCCACGGCCGATAGAGCAGCGGTAGGACCCGACGACGCTGGTGAGGCGCCGATCGCGCGGGCATCGAACGCGGGCGAAACGGTGATCTTGAGCGCGCGATATGTGGCGTACGAAGCAGTGGGGCTCAGCTCCAGCTCGAGTGGTAACGCGGGCTCAGTAGCCGAGGCTCAGCCAGCTTTTGGTCTGCCAGTCTCGTGGGTCCAGCATCAGCCCGGGGAGCGCGTAGTGCCCGCAGCAGATAGAACGGCGCCGGCCCGCGACGTGCGCGGCGACCGGGCCACGCAGGATCGCCAACAGGTCGTCGACCTGTTCCGCGGACGATGGATGCTTCTTCTTGAAGGTTCGTAGCGACTTCGCGAAGTAGGTGACCGACTGCATCCATGGTCGGTCGTTCGCGGGCTCCGCGAGCGGGCCGACCAGGGCGGAATCGACGTCGTGAAGTTGTCGCAGACGGCGACCGACCTCCGCCCACAACGCTTCCTGATCCTCGGTGGCGAGGGAGCCTGAGGTGTGCGCTTCAAGTGGGGTTCCTCCAGGGTCGGAGTAGAGCATCGCCGGGGGCGCGCCGGCCTCGATCCCGTCGGTCACGGCGAGGATCGTCGGCGTCGGAAGTCCAGCATGCCCGAGCTGGCCGAGTACGAAGGACTCCTTCATGCGGTAGCGACTGGCGGCTCGTGAGGTGGTCGCGTACTCCCGATACACCACGGAGCGTCCGTCGATCAGCCACACCCGGGCATGGGTGCCATCGTCGTCTCGATAACCTCCGCCGCCGCGACCGGGCCAGCCGATCGAGAGTGTCTCGACCGAAACGGCGTCTGGCAGCCGAGCCTCGGTGAGGAGCGCATCCAGTGTGCGCCGGCTCCGACTCACCCTCACCACGGCCCCAGCCTCGCGCGCCTCCTGGTTCCTGTGGCCGTCTCCGCGGTGTTTTGGAGCAGCCCTGGCGTCGAGCACCCACCACGTCTCCCTGGGGGTTGCACACCCAGAGCGACAGAGCGATCACTCGACCTACGACGGTCGGTTCAGGATTGCGTACACATGCACGGGCATCGAAGCTGGGTCGAGCACGGAGAAACCCCGGATACCGACGTGGTCCGACGTCGTTGGCTCGTACATCACGACCCAGTTACCACGCGCTGTCTCGTGCAGGTGCTCGAGCCGCTCCACCGTCCCGACATTGAGGTCAAAGCCTCTACCGTCGCCGCTGTCGGGCGCGCCCGCGGCGGCCACCAGCAGTTCCGCTTTGCCCGACAGCCTGGACCGCAGCTGCAGCATCCCGTCCCGCTCCCACCCGACCTCGAAGCCGAACAGGTCCACATAGAGCGCCCGAGCTGCCGCCAGGTCGTTCGTCGTCACCCCCGCGAGCGCGTTCGTGATCGCCGCCGACGAGCCTGCCTCCGCCGGCAGACGCGGCCGGAGCTGCGCCGACGTAACCGTCACACAGTGACCGCTCGAGTCGAGGATAGAGAACGCCATCGCGTCCGCGCCCAGGCGATCCACGATCCGCAGCCCAGCAGCTTCCACGCGAGCGAACAGCGTCGCAACCTGTGACGCGGTCTCCACCTCAACGATGAAACCTTCCGGCAGGACAAACGCTCCGTGATTCAGCGTCACCTCGACATCGGGATCCGTCCTAGATACAAAACTGCTCACGACGCCAGCTTCTCTACGGACGCCGAAGCCCAAGAACTCGACGTAGAACCGCACCGTCTTGTCGACATTCGACGCGCGCACATCCGGGATCGTGCGGGTGATGTTGACGACGCCGGCGCCGTCCGAGGCCCGATCGCTGGCGTTCCGGACGTTCCTCAACGCCGACGAGTACGTCTCGCCGGTGCGTCGCGCCCGGGTCCGCACAACACGTTTGAAGTCCTTGCGCTCGGTCATTCTCCACCTCCGACCCGCGCCCTCGTCCCCCAGCGACTCCGGCCGCGGGTAGGCGGCTGATCGAGTCGACCTCGAGGATCTGCTCCCCTACGCCTCCACAAGCACCGCTGCTGGGGAGCGGTGGACGGAGGTCAAGCGCGAGGACTCGCTCGCACACAGCATTGCCCCACCGAGCCGCCGCCGTCAACAGCACCTCACGAGACACTCCTCCCCGGTGCCGCAACGGTCGCCTTCACAGCCGCGCAGTGATCCCGCCGCTCAAGCCAAGCATGACAGCGCCCGCGAACCCACCGGTCGCGGTAGAGGTGAACGTCTGGAGCGCGTGATCTCCGGCTGATGCGGGCCGACGCGGTGCGGGCATAGTGGGCGCCTTCCATCTCGATCTCGCGGCCGTCCCGGTGCTGGAAGAGGGACAACAGGCTCGCCCGGTCCCTTGAGAGTGTCGGGGGGAGTTCGCCGGGGCGTCGTGTCTACGATGCCGAGATGGAGGTCACGATCCGGGCGGCAACCATCGATGACGCCGCGGGGGTGCTGGGGCTGTGGGTGGACGCGGATGCCGAGCCCAGCCACACCGACGACCTCGCCGGCGTCGCGACCTTGCTCAACCATGATCCAGCGGCGCTACGGCTGGCCGAAGTCGAGGGCCGCCTCGTGGGATCGGTCATCGCCGCGTGGGACGGCTGGCGTGGCTCCATCTATCGCTTGGCCGTGGACCGGCGCTACCGGCGGGTCGGGATCGCGTCGCGGCTTCTGGCTGACGCGGAGCGTCACCTGGCCACCCGCGGTGCACGACGCCTGCAGGCGATCGTGGTCGACCTCGACAACAACGCAACCCGCTTCTGGCGGGCGTCGCAGTGGCACGAACAGTCCGAGCGCCTCCGGTTCGTGCACGGATGACCCACCGCCAGGATCGGATCGTTGTCGCGTCACGGGAGATCGGGGCGGCAGCGACCGCAGTGTTCGAGCTGATCGCCAAGCCCTCACGCCAACCCGAATGGGACGGCAACGACAACCTGGCGAGCGCCGCCACCGGCCAACGCGTCCGCGCCGTTGGTGACATCTTCACGATGACGCTCACCAAAGGCTCGGTACGCGAGAACCACGTCGTCGAGTTCGTCGAAAGCCGCGTGATCGCATGGAAGCCCGCCGAACCCGGAGCCGCTCCGGTCGGACACCTCTGGCGGTGGCAGATCGAGCCCCTCAGCGAGGACCGCTGTCTGGTGACTCACAGCTACGACTGGACCGAGCTCACGGATCCGGGCCGCCTCGAACGCGCTCGCGCCACCACCAGCGAGCGCCTCGCCGCGTCGATCCACCGACTCGCGCGTCTCGCCGAACAATGCCCAGCGTGAGCCTCGGTTCTGTCACGACGGCGCTGCCGAAGCGCCGATCAGCGGCGTGTCGTCGTCCGCGCTATCAGGTGATCGGTACTGCTGATAGGTGACAGTCGGGTGCTGGCGAATTCGAAGATGCGGGCTGAGCAGAATTCACACGGGGCCGGGCCCGTAGCGGAGGGCATTGCAGGGGCCCTGCACCTTCGTGGGACCAACGGCCGCGGGAACGAGGAGGGTCGTGCCCGCTCGGGCAGTGTTGTCGCCGGTGGTGGCGGACCCCGAAAGCACGAGAAGTGCCTGCCACCGATCGCCGGGGTCGATCGTGATGTTCGTGCCGATGACCTCGTCGACGTGGAAGTGAGCGCAGCTCACGAGGCGATGCCCGTCGGACGGCGGTGCGGGCGCGCGGTTGGGTTCTGATGGGCCGAGGTCGGCGACCTCGAGGCCCTGGTCGAGGTGGAGCTCTCGGCCCCGGCCGTAGTCGTAGATCCGAAACGTGGTGTCGCTTGACTGCTGCAGCTCGAAGAGTCGGAGACCTCCGCCGATGGCGTGCACTGTGCCGGCCGGCACGAACACGCAGTCGCCTCGGCCGACCTCATGGAACGCGAGCAGGTCCATGATCGAGCCGTCGAGCGCGGCTGCTTCTGCCTCGGCGCGGTCGAGGGATCGACGGAACCCGTGGAAGACGCCGGCGCCAGGTTGGGCGTCGAGGATCACCCACGCTTCGGTCTTGGGGTCTCCGTCGGTCGGGTGCACCTGGACCGAGAGACTCTTTGCACAGTCGAGACGCTTGGCGAGCAAGTCGATCGGCCCACCGAAGGCATCGGGGTCGGCGTCCACGACTTCGGCGAGGGAGGCGCCGCCATGGGGACCGCCCACCACCGTGGACGGTCCGTTGGGATGGACGGACAAGTCCCATGCTTCGCCGATGCCCGAACCGAAAGTGTCTCCGCCCCACACCCGCTCAGCCAAGTAAGGCTTGAGAACCAGCGGTCCCAGATGTTCCACGTCACCGACTGTACGAGCCGCGACACCAGCGCAGCTGCGACGGCATCGAACGAGTTGGCCCAGCTCCAAACCGAGCCTCAATAGGCGCCTGTTACTTGGTGGGCGAAGCCGCTCGCGATCGAGTGATCGGACGGCGCGTTATCTGGTAGGCATCACCCGCGCTTGAGGCGATCCTCGGCTCTGTGGGAGGCGGTGCGTCGATCGAAGGCGCCGAGAAGGGAGTGTCATGACGAGGACTTGGCCGGACGACTGGGAGGCACGCAAGGCTGGCGATGGATGTCCTTCGTGTCCGCGCGTTGGGGTGGCAGAGCATGACTGGGGCGTCCGGATCTTCGAGGGCGAGTTCGCGGACGTGTACATGAACTACCGAGGACCCAGTCGCGGCTATTGCGTCTCGGTGTGGAAGCAGGGCCACGTGGCCAACCTCACCGAACTCAGCGAGGAGCAAGTGTCGGGCTATTGGCTTGAGACGGTCAGGGCTCCTCGAGCCATCGAGGGTGTGTACAAGCCGGCCAAGCTGAACTTTCTCGCGCTCGGCAACGAGGTGACCCACCTCCACACCCACGTGGTGCCCCGATACCTGGACGATCCGGAACCTGGCGGGATATTGCCGCTGCGCAGGATGACCTTCGCCCCGAAGGAGCTTCATGACGAAGCCGCGCGCCTCCGCCAGGCGTTCGCGGAGTCGTAACGGTCACGAGGGAAGGACCGCGTCGTCATCCCCCTCCTGACGCGCCGATCTTTCGTGGTTGTCGGCGGGAACAGTCCGGGTTATCGGGTGCGCGTTGTCGGGCTCGCTAGCCGGACTGGCAGATGATGTCGACGACCGCTTCCGGCCGCTCGATCAGAACCATGTGACCGGCATCCTCCACGACGCGCATACTGCTACCGGGAATTGCTTGGTGCACTGCCTCGGCTTCGCGGCGCGGGACCGCTCGGTCTTGGCCGCCGTGCACCACCGTCGTAGGCACCGTTAACGTCGAGGCGTCGTTGCTGATGTCGACATGAGATAGCGCTCGGGTTATCCCAAGCCGAGTCGCTTTCGGGCACGATGCCGACAGCCTCCGCTCCTGCTCTACGAGGTCGCGGGGCGCGCCCGATGCGAACCAGGCCTTGATCAGCTGTCTTCCCAGGATTGGACGACCGACCACAGCTGCTCCGGCAGTCGAACCGAAGAAGAGCGCGCCGGCGCGCCGAGCGCCACGAACACTGCGCAATGTGGCGCCCACAAGCACGAGCCTGGCGAGACGGTCGCCCACCGCCGTCGCGGCCGCCGCTGCCACTGTCGCGCCAAGGGAGTGGGCGGCGATCGAGAATCGCTGGAGCTCGAGGCCGTCTGCGGTCTCAACGACATCCCTTGCAAGCCGCTCGATGCCGTAGCCGCCAGTTCCAGCGGTCGAGTCGCCGTGCCCGCGAGTCGTCATCAGCATGACGCTGTAGCCGCAGTCCACCAGCCGCCGGGCGACCGGCAGCCAATCACTCGGACCCGTCGTGAAGCCATGCAGAAGCAGCCACGGTGGCCCATAGCCGCCTCGCTCCACGACGATGGCAGCGTCATCTGATGTCCTCACGACGACGACATCGTCACCGAATACGCCTTCCATCGTGCTCGAATCTATGCGCTTCTCTGTCCCGGATTCCTCGGGACGGAGCGAGGCGACACTGACTCCCCCCGCCACGCCCGCCGGAACGAGTCGCGAAGATCTGTGCTCATCGCGCTGTGATCGGCAATCGCGATTATGAGCGCGCGTTCGGCGACGACTCTGGCTGGCCTGGCGATGCCGGCTGCGCGAGGACCCACAGCCAGCCCTCGGGGTCGAGGTCGTCTTCGCCCAGTCGGCGCTTGTCGATGACCACGAAGTCAGCCCTCTCGAGAAGCTGCAGTGCCGTGCCGGAGTCATAGGAGTTCGTCCAGTTCGTTCCGCCGAGCCCGAGGAAGTCCTCCTCGAACCAACCCGACGACGCGTGGTGGGGAAGGTTCAGCAGGAACCAGCCCTCAGGCTGTATCCATCGGCGGATCCCCACCAACAACTCCGACCACCGTTCGCGAGGAACGTGGGTGATCGCGTAGAGCAGCAGGACAGCATCGAAGCTCGCGGGCGCGAAGTCCTGGTCCGCGACGTCGCCGACGAGGAACTCTCCACCTGGGACGTGTGTTCGCGCGTGTTCAATCTGTCGACGGGAGATGTCTACTCCGACGTAGGAGCGGCCGGAGTCTACGACGGCCGCCGCCACGGGCCGCCCGCCACCACAGCCCAGCTCCAGGACTCGACTTCGAGGCGATAGCCGTTTAAGGAGTTGTGCGACCTGCTGGTTACGGGGATGGGACTCGGAAGCGCTCGCCGCCAACTCGGTGTACCTCTCAGCGATCGCGTCGTAGCCCCGGCTTACGAGAGCCTTCCGTTCCGCGTCGCCCAGCGTCGGGTCTGCCTCCGGCACCGTCCCAGTTTTGCCGCGTGTCCACGGGCGACGCGCCGAGCAGAGCCCGCCGGCAGCTCGGGTATTGAACGTTCGGTACGAGTGTTATCCGGCGGCGGCGGTTGTTCGGTGCCACAACAGGCTCGACTACGGGTCGCCCTTCGCTCGCATGACATGAGCAGACCGAATGGCCGCGCGGCCATCGCTGTAGACGACACGGTCGGGAACCACGACAAGAATCACCCGGGCCTTGCCGGATGGTGTCCCATACCCGCTCGCCCCGAGGTACCGAAGTGCCAACATCTCCTTGTGGCCGACGGCATCCCGCTGGCGGAACTCCACGACACGCCCTCGTACCAGCATGCGAACATACGGATCCTCCGCACCGCAGACCGACAGCGCCACTCGCGGGTCGCGAGCAAGGTTCCGGTACTTCACGGTCTCCTCGACCGTGTTGACCAAGGCGTGTCTCCCGTCGTAGCCGACCCACGCGGGTTACACCTGGGGCGCGCCATCACTCATCAGCGTCGCGATGTGGGCGATGCTGGCACCCGGAAGCAAGAGCGCTTCGTCTTCGGTGAGCGTATGTCGGTGGACCATTGCTGAATCACTCCTTCAGCCGACGTTCGGATCGCACCGTCTGCGCCACCACCTCAGGAACCGTCGTGGTGTCGGGCAGACGCGTCGACCTGTTCCTTTGCCTTCGTTGGGTAGCTCGAAATTGTTGCTAGAGCGTTCTGTTCGAGGACGACGGCCACGAGGCATGGACGAGCTCGCTCCGCCAGACGTCTGGCCCATCGCAGACCACGACGCCGCAGGTTCGGAGCTCGTCAAGTCGGCGCGTGACGTCGACCTCCTCCGGGTGGTCATGTTCCGGGTCGTAGTATCCAAGGCGGGTCGCCGCGAGCGAGAGGGGTACGACCACCGGGACTCGGCCCGTGAAGCGTTCGGCACAAGAGGCGGCCGTCGCAGCCACGCAGGCCGTCAGCCAGAAGCCCGTGATGAGCACGGTGTCAACACTGGTGACCATTTCCTCGGTTGCGTCGATGAAGGCCTGGCAGGAGCCGGCGTCCATCGACGTCTTGGTTACCACAACGGCGTCCGCCGGCGGAACCAACCGCGGGTCCCAGGCGCAATCGTCGCCCGTGGGGTCAGCGCACAGGCGAGCCAACGGGTGGTCGAGGTCTCCGCCGCTGAACTGGCCCGGCGCGTACAGCGACGTGACCCACACCTTCGGGCCCGCGTGGGTAGCAGCGAATGAAGCGAGCCGCTCGACGGTCTCGAGGATCACACTGAACTGATCGCCGGGGTGGATCTGGCCGATAACCCCGGTTGGGTCTGTGAACGCGCGTACAGGGTCGACCACTACAAGGCCGAACCGGTCGGCCTGGCGACCTCGCTGCGTTTCCGCCACGAACGCGATGGTACGCGGGTGATACGACAACCACCTGTGGAAGAGCGTCACGCTGAGAGCGACCGCCGTAGACGCGTAGTTCTGTAGACCCTTGCGCCGCTCGCGATCGAACATTCTCTTGCGTGCGTTAGGTCGCGCCTTCGCGTGTCCGGTGACGGCCGCGTCAGAACGACTCGTGGATTGGCTATCCGTGGTCTTCTGGCTGTCGGTTCCGTGCCCCGGATCGCGCGTCTACCTGGCGGCGAGTGACTCCCAGCGCTCCAGCCCTTCTCGGGCTACCGCGGCATTGCCGGCAGCGAAGAGGTCGGCCAGTTCAACGGCGTCGGCTCTGACGCGCTCCGCCCGAGCACGGTCGAGGGCACCGCGGTCGACGGCTTCATCGAGTTCGTCCTCGTCGAGTACCTTCACAGATCCGTCGATACCGATGAGCAGATCCATGTAGAGGTCAACGAAGGTGAACCCTGTCGGCGACCACTGCACGCTGTCGCAGATGTCAACGTAGAGGAATGGTCCGGCGGGATCGTGGTTGAACATCCAGCAGTGCCAGCGGGCGTCGGGATCGAACGGGATGAGCTCGACGGCGTGCCAAGGCTGGACCCACTCGGCCTCGCCGTTGACAAAGTGCTCGGTCGCCAGCGGCACGTTCACCCAAAGGCCCAGCTCGTGAGCACCGGCGATCGTGCCTTGCCATACGCTCGGCGCCGAGGAGTGCCACTTCCGCTTGTTCCCGAAGATCGGTGTTCCTGCCGACGTGTCACGCCACTGCACGGCGCTTCCCCCAGCCACGGTGACAGCCTCGCGCGTGTAGTCGTGTTGGGGGCCGAAATACACCGAGCGCTCGTGCCCACGCATTGCTCCTCGTGTGGCACAGGCGATGGACGAACCAGGGGAGATGCGTAGATATGCCGGTGATCCACCAAGCCCGGTGGCAGCCCATGGAGGCTGCCGTCAGGCACGTGGAGGAGGATCACCTTGGAACGATGGATGCCCTGTTTTGTGGGTGCTGCCGGCGAGCAGATCTCGCTCGGTCACCCGCTCATCGATGAGTACTTGGAGTTGGTGCGAGCGCGTGCTCGACGGAACACGCTTCTGGCCACTGCATATGACCTGAAGGTCTTCTTCGAACACGTCGAGGTCGATCCGCTCGAGGTTACGGTCGCCGATCTGCTCGGCTTCGTGAAGGCCCAGCGGCACGGTCCGTCGTCGACGGTGGTGCGCATGGACGGCTCGGCGGGGTTGGCGTTGTCGACGATAAAGCGACGGCTCTCGACGCTGTCGGGGTGGGTTCTACGCGTATCTCGTCGCCACCGACCGGCTGGAGCGGTCACCGGTGCTGGCCGGGCTGGCGACTCGGGCGTCGACCCGTCGGGGCAGGCGTGGTGTGCCGTTGGTCCGGGCGGGCCGGCCGTTGCCGCGAATCCTCGAACCTGACGAAGTGTCGGCGCTGCTGCGGGCGCTGCGGAAGTGGCGGGATCGGGCGATGGTCGAAGCGATGGTGCTGGGCGGGCTGCGCCGCGCCGAGGTCCTCGGTCTTCGGCTGGAGGACTTGCGTCCCGGTGAGCGGCGGGTGTTCGTCGCCGACGGCAAAGGCGGACACCAACGCCTGGTGCCGATGTCGAGCCGGTTCTTCGCGTCGGTCGCCGCCTACCTCGACACCGAGCGACCCGACGACGTCGACGGCGAGTTCGTCTTCGTCGTCTTGACGGGCCCGAGCCGGGGCCGCGCACTCACACCAAAGGGCCTGGAACAGATCCTGCGCGGCGCTCGCGAACGTGCCGGACTGGACCACGCCACCTGCCACGAGCTTCGCCACACCTGTCTGACCCGGCTGCGCGAGGCGGGCATGGCGCTCGAGGCCGTCCAAGCCCAGGCAGGCCACCGGTCGATCGAGTCGACCCGCATCTACCTCCACTTGGCCAACGACTGGCTCGCCGGCGAGTACGCCCGCGCCGCCGAGGCGATCGACACCGACGTGTTCGGCGAGACGGCATGACCGCCACACCGATCGCTGCGCTGGCCCCGTCGGCTGACGACGAACGCTGGGCCCAGATCATCGCTCGCGCTCCGAAGATGGCGGCGACGATGCGCTCCTACCTCGACCAGATCTCAGTGTCGTTGCGGCCCCGGTCCGTTGACGCCGCGGACAACGCGCTGCGTTGCCTGGCCATCTACCTCACCACCGAGACTCGGGTCCGATCCGTCAAGGGCCTCCGCCGTGAACACATCGAGGGCTTCAAGGTATGGCTCGCGCAGCGTCCGGCCGGACGGGACAAGACCCTGTCGGCACGGACGATCCGCCACCGGCTCGGGATCCTGCGCGTCTTCCTCGAACGGCTCATCGACTGGGACTGGGCCGATGCGCCCCGGTCGTGCCCGATCCTCCAGACCGACCTGCCCCGGGTCGATGACCCGTTACCCCGGTTCCTCGACGACACCGAAGCCGCCGCCCTGATGCGCACCGCCGCCGCGGCGGAACCCTTCGATCGGCTCATCATGGAGATGCTCGCCCGCACCGGACTCCGTGTCGGCGAGTTCTGCACCCTCGAAGCCGGCGCCGTCGTGCGCATCGGCGCCTCCCACTGGCTCAAGGTTCCCGTCGGCAAACTCCGCAACGACCGCTACCTGCCATTGCATCCAGTCCTCGTCGAACTCCTCGACGCCTGGCGAGCCGACCACCCCGACGACACGTGGCTGATCGCCAGACCCGATGGCCGCTCCCTCACCCGCGACGCCGTCGGACGGATCGTCAAACGCATCGGCAAGGAAGCCGGCATCGCCACCACCGTCACACCACACCGGCTGCGGCACACGCTCGCGACCCAGGCCGTCAACCGGGGCATGAGCCTCGAAGCCATCGCCGCGTTGCTCGGCCACCGATCGCTGCGCATGACCCTCGTCTATGCCCGCATCGCGGATCGCAAGGTCGCCGACGAGTACTTCACCGTCACTGAACAAGTCGAAGCGCTCTACACCGCCGACCAACCCGCCCTGCCGGCGACCGCCGAAGGCCAAGCCATGCGCCGCCTCCGCCTCGAGATGCAACGCCGCGACCTCGGCAACGGCTACTGCAACCGGCCACTTGACCAGGCGAAGGCCGAGCTCGGCGGCATCGAGATCGAGCAGGTCGTGGTTGCGTTCCGCCCCCCGACCAGATGTGAGGTCAGCGCGGAGACTGCGCACAGCTCGTTGCTCGGCGTCTGGCCCGACGGCGGTCCACACCGAGATCCATCGACTCCCTTCCTCGTCGAGGTGTGTCTCTGGGCGGCGCCAGTAGGCGTCGAAGAAGCCGTCTGCGCAGTCCCACCGGACGGGCACCGGCTCCACGCGGCTTCGATCGCGCCGGCCCGGCATCCACCAGCCCTGAACCAATGGGCCTACGACCACCCCTCGTTCCCGGATCTACGACCTCTGGGCGATGTTGTCGACGACCGAACGTTGCAAGCTCGGTTCATGCAGGGGACAGGCGAAAGCGCCGGAACGACCGCGGGAGCGGCGATGACGAGGGAGACGCCTCCACGATGGCAGCGCGTCTGCCCCCTGTGACGACTGCGGCCGACCCGTGGGATCATGGCGACGTGGCGGCAGCGGTCGGACCTGAGTCCAATAGCGCACTTCCCGTTGGCACGGTGACGCTGTTGCTGGCCGACATCGAGGGATCGACCGAGCTCTGGGAGCGGCGGCCCGATGACATGCCCGCCGTCCTCGCCGAGCTCGATCGCCTCGTCACCGAATCCGTCGCCGCCCATGACGGCGCCCGACCGCTGGAGCAGGGCGAGGGCGACAGCTTTGTCGCGGCATTCGCGCGGACGTCCGACGCGGTCGCGTGCGCGCTCGCAGTCCAGCAGCTCACGACGGCGCTGGGGTCCCTGCGCGTGCGGATGGGGCTGCACGCGGGCGAGATGCAGCTGCGCGACGGCCGTACCTATATGGGCCGCGACGTCAATCGCGCTGCCCGCCTCCGCGACGCCGCGCGTGGCGGGCAGGTCGTGCTCTCGCAGGCGGCGGCGGAGCTTGTTCGCGATCACCTTCCGGAGCGGGCGTCGCTGCTGGAGTTAGGCACGATCCAATTGCGTGGTCTCAACACGTCGGAGCATGTGTTCCAGCTCTGCCATCCTGACCTGGCGTCGACGACCGCTCCGCTGCGCGCCGGCCACGGACCTCGGAGCAACCTCCCGGTGCGTCTCACGTCGTTCGTCGGACGCGTAGACGACATGGACGCCGTTGACCGACTCCTCGACGGCGCGCGGCTTGTAACCCTGACGGGCTCCGGCGGGTGCGGGAAGACGCGGCTCGCCGTCGAAGTGGCCGCTGGCCGCGTCAACTCGCATCCCGGCGGCGTCTGGTTCGTCGACCTCAGCCTGTACAACGAGCCCGAGTCCGCGCTCGCGGGCGTCGCCGAGTCCGTTGGCGTCGCGCTGGCGACCGTGACTGTTGACGCCATAGTTCCGTACGTTCGCGACACCGCTGCGCTGCTGGTGCTCGACAACTGCGAGCACCTGACAGACGACGCGGCAAGCTGGGCAGAGGCGTTGCTCCGACGTTGCCCGCGACTGACGGTCTTAGCCACCAGCCGCGAACCGCTCGGCGTGGATGGCGAGACCACCTTTCGGGTGCCGTCGCTCTCGGTGCCGTCACAAGCGTCATTGGAAGTGGAAGCGGACAAGCTTGCCGCCTTTGACGCCATAGCCCTGTTTGTAGAGCGGGCCGGGCGAGCGCGACCTGACTTCGCCCTCGATGAGCCCAACGCCGCGACCGTTGTCGAGATCTGCCGGCGTCTCGAGGGTCTCCCCCTCGCCATCGAGCTGGCAGCCGCTCGCCTCCGCGCGCTCACGCCCGCCCAGATCCTTGACGGGTTGCACGATCGTTTCCGTCTCCTCACCGGGGGAGCTCGCGCGGTACCTCGCCAGCAGACGCTGCAGGCTTCCGTCGATTGGAGCTACAGCCTCCTCCTCGACGTCGAACGGACAGTGCTCGACCGCATGTCGGTGTTCGCCGGCGGCTTCACTCTCGACGCCGCAGACGCGGTGTGTGCCGGCGGCGATGTCGAGGTGAGCCACGTGCTCGACATCGTCCTCCAGCTTGTTGACAAGTCACTGGTGATGGCGGTCGATCACCGCTTCTCGCTCAACGAAACCGTACGGCAGTACGCCGCGGCTCGACTCGCCGATTCGGGAGAAGCTGCCGATGTACGCGAGCGCCACTTCGCGTACGTCCTCGATGCAGTCGCCCATCGGCCGACAATGGGTGACACCGAAGAAGAAAAGCGGACGGCGGTGATGGCCGACTACGAGAACATCCGCCGCGCGCTGCAATGGGCCGCTGAACGGGATGACCCGTCGGGGCTCGCCAGGCTCGCGTCACGGCTGCGGTACTTCTGGGCATTGGGCAGGAAGGTGGGCGATGGCGCCCGGTGGTTCGCGGTGGTCGCCGAACGCGAACGAGACGAGAGTCGACGCGCGAAGGCGCTCGTCCGGCTTGGACAGTTCCTCTGGCTCACTGGCGAACATGCTCGGGCCGGTGCCGCCTATGACGAGGGCATCGAGGTCCTCCGGCGATCCGGCGACAGCCGCTCCGTTGCCGAGGCACTTCAGGCAAGCCCCCGAACGTTGACGGGCGCAGAGCACGAGGAGCTGGTGGCGATAGCCACCGAGATCGGCGACGACGTGCTCCGCGCGTCGGCTCTTTCCTCTCGAGGGTTCGCGCTCCTCGCGACCGATCCCGAACCCGCCGGGGCGCTGCTGGAGGAAGCCCTCGTGCTTGCCGAGCAGCAGGGTGCGGATCCCTTGTGCCGCCTTGCCCGGACGAGTCTCGCGTTCCGGAGGTTTGCGATGGGTGAGGTTCGCGACGCAGTGCGTGCGGCGGAGGAAGCCGTTGGAGACCTCCGGGCGGCCGGCGACGGCATGACACTGGGTTTGAACCTCCCATGGGTCGCAGTCCTTCGCGCCATGGCCGGCGACCCGGTGGGCGCGGAGCGCGCCCTCGCCGAGGTCCGTTCGCTCCGCGACGAGGTCGGGGGAGCGGGCGCGATGATCCTGCCCGCCGAGATGTTCGCTGTCGCGTTTGCCCACGGGTCGGGGCACGATGACCTTCGCTCGCTCGAAGAGCTGGAAGCCCCGAGTTTGGCGCCGGAATTCAGAGCCACGTGGCTCCTCGCGCGGGCGATGATCGCGGCGTACGCCGGCCTCGATGCCAAGGCCGAGCGCCACGTCGAGGAGGCGTCTCGCCAGCTGGGTTCCATTGACACGAGCGGCAGCGCCCTCATTCCGCCCGAGCTACCGCTCGCAATGGCGGCCCGCTCGCGGGGCGAACTGGCACGCGCCGAGGAGCTGGCCCATGCAGCGATGAACCGATACGGAACGCGCCCGACACCAGCGTACCTCCGCGTCTCGGCGGTAATGGTCCTGGCCAGCCTTTGGGCAGGAAAGGACCGCGCCGAGGAGGCGGCGCGTCTGTTCGGGGGAGTCTGGGCTCATGCGGAGCGCGTCGGCATGTCGTGGAACTTCGCCATCGCCGTCGGCGGTGAAAGCGGCCACATCGACGCGTGCCGGGACGCGCTCGGACGGGAGCGATTCGACGAGTTGTGGGCGCAGGGGGCGGCCATGTCCTGGGACGAGGTCATCGCCTACGCCCAGCGGGGGCGCGGGCGGGGACGGCGCCGGCGACCAGTGCACGGCTGGGACTCGTTGACGGCGACCGAGCGCCAAGTCGCCGGCACTGTCGCCGGCGGTGCCACCAACAGGGAGGTGGCCGAGAGACTCTTCATGTCCGTCGCGACCGTGAAGACTCACCTCACGAGCGTCTACGGCAAGCTTGGCGTCACGTCACGCAGTCAACTCGCGTCGCAGTGGCCGGACCGTTAGTCCGTGCGGCGCGCCGGCTTTCGACCCAATAGGAGTAGTCGATGTACCGGACGCGCTCGACTTCCGCGACGTCCAAGAGACCGTGCTGCCACCACAGGTCGCTGGGGAACCCTGCGAACAGGCCGTCGTCGGATCCCCAGCCGCGAGCCTCGGCCAGCGCCGACTGCCCCGACGCGTTCCCCAGCCCAGACGTCAGGTCGGGATGGGTGGCAAGCGGCCTGGCTGCTACCTAACTTCAGCGAGCGCCACCTATTGCGAGACTCCTGCGCCGCTACCACGACGCGACCTCGTCGTTCCTCAACGACAACTCGCATCAGTGGAACCCCGCATTTCACGACCGCGACGCGACGCCGGAGGTTGTGTGCCACAACGACTTCGGGCCGTGGAACTGCACATTCGCCGACAACCGGCCTATCGGGATGATCGACTTCAGCGAAGCCGCTCCCGGCAGCCGCGAGTGGGACCTCGTGTTCACAGCCAGCTTCTTCGTCCCGCTCTACGCCTACGCCGACTTCTCTGACGCGCCGCGACGGCTGCGCCTGTTCTGCGACGCCTACGGCCTCGAGGACCGGTCCCGCGTGATCGGCACCCTCGTGGCTCGCACCCAGAGGACCATCACCGTCGCCGAGGCTCTCATCGCCGACGGCGGCGACCACGCCGCTCTCGGACGCGACATCCTTCCGTTCAGCACGAACTCCCTCAACGCGCTCACCAAGGAGCGCGGCAGACTCCAAGAGGCGCTGTAGAGATGGACGGCTTCCAGCCAATCGGACGTCTGCCCTCACGCGCCGAAGCCATCGACCACCTTCAAGGTCAGAGAGCCCGATTGCTCGCGGCGATCGAGGGCCTCAGCGACCGCCAGATGAAGACACCAACGATGCTCGGCGGAGGGCAGTGGTCGA
>CAZWDB010000026.1:0-44633 GCA_964632885.1 uncultured Acidimicrobiales bacterium
TGAAAGAGACGCGTAGAAAGCCGTTTCGCCTGCGACGCGGCCGCCGCCGTCGATGACGAGGTTGCCGAGGATGTTCCCCACAATGAGACCTGGGATCGGCAGGAAGGCGACGATTGCCAGCCATCGCGGGAGGCGGCGACGAAGTGAGATGGCTGCCGCCAGCACACCGAGGGAGAGCAGGAGCGCACCCAGAAGCGGGCCGGACTCCCATTGGTCGTGGAACCGCGGCCTGCTGCCCACCAACCCGCTGACGAAGATGAGCGCTCCTCCGATCGCCGCGGCCAAGACGCTCGCGCGGACGGCTCCTCGACTGCGGCGCACACCCAAGACGATGAGACCAATCGCCCACGGCAGGCCTGGCAGCGCCTGAACCACGTGGGCCGTCTCCACCGAGACCCAAGACGTGCCGTCACCGTCGTGAAGCGAGCCATGGGCAGCGAGCGGTGCAAGGATCATCCCAAGCGCCATGAAGGCAACCGCGGGCTTGGCTCTCACGAACACAGGATGCCTGACAGTCGTGATCGACCGTGCCACTCGGTCCCGAAGCGAGGAGCGGAGCGACGACATCCCTGACCGCCGGCTCAAGGCGACCGCGTGGCGATGTCCGCGACCGCGACGGACCGACGGGTAGCGGTCGCGGAGATTCGTGCCGCGGTGGCTCGCTCGATGGCGAGTTCTTCGACCGATCTCGTCAGGAGCTCGGCCTGCAGCGCTCCGACTTCGAGTGATTCGACGACATTGATTGACCCACCGCGGTCGACCGTCACAGGGAAGCCGGAGACGAGGCTTTCGGGGACGGAATACTCACCATGACTGATTACTCCGAGGCTCGTCCAACTCCCGGGCGGCGTTCCGTTCACGAGGTCGCGGAGGTGGTCGCACAGCGCCGCCGCTGCGGAGGCTGCTGAGGATGCGCCCGATACATCGATGAGTTCCGCGCCGCGGTTCTGGACGGTCGGGATGTACTCGGCCTCCACCCACCGAGGGTCGATACGGTCGACTGCGGGTTGGCCGCCCACGGTCGCGTGCCATGCGTCCGGAACCATCGTCGGCGAGTGGTTGCCCCACACCGCGACGCGGTCGATGTTGTCGAGCGGAACTCTCAGATGATCGGCGAGGTAGGAGCGAGCGCGGTTGTGGTCCAGGCGAAGCATCGCTGTCCAGCGATCGTCTGGGACGTCGGGCGCAGCGGCTCGCGCTATGAGGCAGTTGGTGTTGGCTGGGTTCCCGACAACGACCGCGCGTAGATCCTTCGCTGCACGTGTCAGCGCGGCGCCCTGGGCGGTGAAGGACTCGACCGTGAGAGCAAGGAGGTCAGCGCGTTCCATCGCGGCGGTCCGCCGCGGCGCGCCAAGCATGAGCGCCCATGAGGCGCCGTCGAAGCCGGCCTCGTAGTCGCTCGTAGCGTCGATGGTTGCGAGGAGCGGCAAGGAGCAGTCCTCCAGCTCCATGACGGTGCCGGCGACTCCGGGGAGCGCCTCGTCGACGTCTATCAGTCGCAGCGCGACTGGCGTGTCGGACCCGAACACTTCTCCAGAAGCGAGGCGGAACAGCAGATTGTAGGCGACTCGCCCGGACGCTCCGGTGACCGCGCACACAACTGGTGCTCTCGGTGGTGTCGTCGACCGGGTCAAGAGCTGCGCGCGAGCGATCGTGTACGACTCACCGGTCCGTGACTGACGTTCGCGGATGAGACGCTTGAAGTCCTTGTTCTTCGGCATGGGATCCTCCAGCCGCGCCGACCGGCCCCCAGCAGCCGCATCGTCACGGCGAGTTCCCGAACGTGTCGGGCCCGGAGGTGTTCCCTCCTTTGCTCCTCGTGGGCTCCGCTGGGTGAACCGACAGGAGTTCGGCGTCGGGCCGCGCCAAAAGGATCTTCCCGCTCGCCGCACGCGCGCGCCAAATCGCAACGCGTGCTCGTTTCGAGGAGCGGAGAATCGGCGGACCAGTCAAGTTCGGTAGAGCGTCGAGAGACCTCGGGCGAGCCCAATGATCTCGTCGCGCAGCTGGAGCGGCTCGAGTACCTCGGCGGCTTCGCCGAGCTCAAGCACTGCTCGTCTTGCCCACCGCTCGGCTTCGCAATGGATGACAACGCGGAGCCAGCCGTCCGCGTCGAGGTCGGTTGTCTCTACCGGTCCGACATCGAGGTCTTCGACCGCGGCGAGGCCGTTTGGGTGGACACGCAGGACGAGTCGGTATCCGCTGGTGCGGTCGGTTTCGAAGTTGGCCGCCCACTCCCGCCAGAACGCGGCGAGGTCGAAGTCCCGCGACCGCTGGAACGTGTCTGCACTTGGCACGATTTCGCCGATGCGGGAGACGCGGTAGACGCGCAGGCCTTCTGCGGTGCCGGCGACGAGGTACCAGAGCCCTGCCTTGAGGACGAGACCGAGCGGTTCGATGTCTCGGGTGCTGGGATTCCCGTTGGCGGGCTGGTAGCGGATGGTCAGTCGGTGGTCGGTCCACACCGCGGCGGCTACTCCTTGGAGCTGTGGGTGGTCTGGCATCCTTGTGCGGAACCAGCCGGGAGGGTCGATGTGGAACCGTTCTTCGGCGAGCATCGCGGCCGTGCGCACGGGCCGTGGTAGGGATGCTCGAACCTTGAGTTGCGCGGTGGCCACCAGCGACTCGATCCCGAGCTCGGCGGCGGTCGCGGGCATGCCGGAGAAGAACAGCGCGTCCGCCTCAGCGGCGGTGATGCCGGCGAGGCGGCCTCGGTATCCCTCCATGAGACGGCAGCCTCCACCCCGACCACGCTCGGTGTAGACGGGTACCCCGGCCTGCGCCAACGCGTCCAGGTCGCGATGAATGGTCCTGACCGATACCCCAAGTTGGTCGGCGAGATCGGCTGCGGTGGTGTGCTCACCGTTCTCGAGGAGCAGCATCAGCTGGACGAGGCGGGAGACTCGCACTTCCGGAGTTTCGCACGCAAACAAGACATGTTCTGGCATGTTTGCGGCTTAAGTTCCGCTTATGGAGTTGGGCAGAGCGGTGGTCGGATCCGTGGCGCGTGGCGGTGGCAGTGACGGGATCGGGCGAAGAGAAGATCACGAGAAGGAGCGAGAGGCATGAGCAGCACACCTGTGGGTCGCACGGTCAGCCAACCGGACTGGACAAGTCCCGCCTGGGACATCACCGAGGAGGAATTCCAAGGCAGCACCCGGATCGCACCGGATCACGTCTTCGCCTGGCGTACCGGCGGACGGAACTTCGATGACTATGACGCCACACGCTTCGATCTCGCTGATGACCTCGCCAGTGTCTGAACGGCAAGACGCCTGGACCATAGAACCCCTGCCCATAGATCGGGCGGAGCAGGCGACGACGGAGGCGATCAGGGCCTGCATCGATCGCGTCGAGAGCCTCACCGGGGACGACTGGAGCCGATGGACAAAGCTGCCCGGTTGGAGGGTGACCGACCTGATCTGGCACATCGCCCGCGCCGCGGCACGGAACGCCGAGCTCCTACGACACGCGATCGAGCACCTCGGACCGCTCCCTGACGTGTCCGGCTGGAGCTTGCCCCATCCCAACGACCCGGAACCGCCGCCGGCGACGAGCATCCTCGCCGTCCACCTACGTCAAGCCCACGAACTGCTGGCTGAGCGACTCGGCGAGGTGGACGAATCGATTGAAGGCCTCACGGTCCCAACGAGCCCCTCCGGGGGCCCGCCGCTGCGCGATTGGCTCTCGACCTACGTGATGGAGTTTGGCGTCCACCGCGACGACCTCGAACGCGCCCTCGGCGACACCCGACCACTACCCGACGACGTACTCACCGCGATCTTCGCTCGAGCACCCAGCATGACCCTCGAACATGCACGCAACGACGGCCTCCAACCCGTGGAGCCGCGGGGCTACCTTCTCACTGCCGACCGCTGCCACTTCGCGTTCCACTGGAATCGAGCATGGTTTCCGGGATCAGAGTCGGCCATCCCCACCGCGACAATCGCTGCTGACGACAGCTCCACCGCGAGGTTGCTCGTCGGGCGCGCCGCAGTCGGCGAACCTCCACAACAGATCGGCGGCACATGGCACCTCGCCCTCGACCTCCCCCGCTGGTGCGGTGTCTGGTAAAGCCGGATCGGCGGTGACTTGCCACAGCGTTCTTCTGCGCTTGATGTAGAGCGCACCGAACAAGGACCAACCTCAGACCAGTCAACCCTGCTGGCGTTGTGCCAAGATCGCTGTTGTGGAAGGGAGCGTGAGCGGCACCGCGCTTCGTGACTCGGTTGTCAGCCAGATTGATGTCTGGTGGTTTCGCTTTCTTCTCCGGCTCGAGGGGATGACCCACGACGAGCTCTGGTGGGAGCCGGCACCGCGCTGCTGGACGTTGCGCCGCGGCGATGACGGTGACTTCCACTACGAGTGGCCGCCGGGAAGCGATCAAGGCCTCCGCGCCGAGGATCCTCCATTCACGACCATCGCCTGGCGAATGGCGCACATGAGTCTGGCCGGACTTGCGGGCTGGGCCATGACGTTCGAGGGCGTGACGAATGCGGCCGATGAGGTGGCGAGGCTCCCGTTCCCGGAGACAGCCGACGCGGCAACCGCCTCGGTTCGAGCGTGGTACGAGCGCTGGAGGCACGCGATGGCTGCCCTGACGGACGAGGACCTGTGGCGGCCGCTCGGCGAGAGCCCGATCCACACCGACATTCCGGCAATGTTCCTCGGCAAGGACCATCCCGTCGTCAATCACGTGCTGCACCAGCACCGAGAGCTCATCCATCACGGTGCCGAGATCGCGCTACTCCGTGACCTGTACCGGGCGCGCGACGGACGGCCGTAGGCTCCCTGTGGCGCATCGCGAGGACCCACGGTCGACAGCCGACGACACGAACGAGACGAGCGCGGCGTGTGGGTCGATCCCATCTACGTGTAGTCATTCAAGCCACGCGGCGGCTGACTGCGACGAAGACGTTGTCCCACGACTCGCCGAGGTCGTCGGTGTGCAAGACGTCAGCGTCGACGAAGCCGGCACTGGCCAGCATCGATCGGAGCTCGGATTCCGACACGTAGTGGTTGTAGGACGGCCCGGTCACGTCATAGGCGGTGATGACGTCTCCCGGCTCGGGCTCGTTGATCGACACGAGCCGGTCGGGCTCGATCTTGGGCAGGGTCCGGTCGCAATCGTGCACCGAGAGGCTGATCACGCCACCCGGTCGCAGCAGCCGGTACGCGTTCGCAAGTAGACGTGCTCGTCCGCGAGCCCCGACCACGTTGTTCAACACCTGCGCCCACAAGGTGACCGCATCGACTGGCCCATCAAGGACGACGTCATCGAGTGTCCCGTCGGTGACAGCGAACCGCGTTCGGCTTCCGCGGCGTGCGCCCAGCTCGCGTGCCACCTCGACCATGCGGGGCGTCACATCCACACCGATCACCTCCCAGCCGAGCGCTTCCAGCGCGAACGACTCCCGTCCAGTTCCGCAGCCCACTACGAGGGCACGACCAGGTGTCGGCATGTGGGCAGCCACGACAGCCTGCTCCCACCCCCGCAGCCCGTCGCGAGCGCGCTCCCGGTAAAAGTCGATCTTCTCGTTCGTCGAGTAGCCCTCCACTACACCTCGCACAAGTTGGCTATCGCTCACTCCGAATGCATAGCAGCGGGGTGCGCGCGTAGTTGGTGGGTCCGACTGGGTAGCCAACGGAGTGGAACGTTCAGGTTGCGCAACGTTGACATTACGCAAAGGGAGCGTTACATTGGGAGGGTGAGTCTGTTCGAGGGTTTGGCGGACCCAACTCGGTTGAAGGTGCTCGAACTGCTGGCCGAGCACGAGGAGCTTCCTGCGGGGCGGATCGCGGAACACTTCAACATGACGCGAGCTGGGGTTTCCCGGCACCTTCGGACGCTGGAGAACGCCGGGTTCGTCGTCGTCAGGGTCGAGGCCCAACGGCGTCTCTATCGGCTCAACCCCGAGCCATTCGCACAGATCGATGCATGGCTGGGCCGCTATCGCAGTATCTGGGGAGCGAAGTTCGCCTCCCTCCGACGACACGTGGAGGAGCGCAAGTGACCGACATCAACATTGAGGACGACGAAGGCGTCGTCATCCACGAGCACTTCAACGCTACGAAGGAAGAGATGTGGGAGACGATCACCGATCCCGATGAGTTGTCGACGTGGCTCGGCGGCCGTTGCACGATTGAGCCGAGGGTTGGTGGCGCCGTTCGCTTCGAGTTGCCGGACGACGGCATCGTCGCGACCGGCCTCGTCCGAGGGTGGGACCCGCCCGACCCTTCCCGGTCCCTTGCCGGCTTCTCGCACACCTTCGTTGACCAAGCCGAACCCGACGCGCTGTTCACCTGCGGTTGGAATCTGATCCCAACAAGCGATGGGGGATGCGATCTGCGCTTCTCGTTGCAGGCGGTGGAGGACTCGGTGGAGGTAAAGCTCACGGGCCCTTGGGCGCGCCTGGGCGTGGCGGTCGCCGCTGCCGTGCCAGAACGCGAAACGACGCCCATGGAGCGAGCTGTGGAGCTCCTCCGGGAAGCCAAAGAGATCGTGCTGATCTCGTGGGTCAGCAAAGACATGCCGCGAGTCCTCGTCGAGGCCGGCATCTCGGTCGTAGCCAAGAACGGACCGGAGCCCGACAACTGGGGACGCGCGGAACTCCGAGACGGCGACGTCGACTTCACCAGGGTTGACCCACCGACCCATGCCGACCTCCTCCACCTCGACTGGACGATCGGTTTCCACGACTACCTCGAGCTTGCGAAGTCGATTGGTGTCCGCACCTTCTGGTACCACTCGGCGGCGACGGAGCCCCCAGCGGCGGCTGATCGAAGCGGCTGCTGGGTGCCCGCCCGCAAGTCAGCGCGCCTGCGTGCCGCGGTCGAGGCGGCAGGTATGAACTACATCGACGACCACTACATCGTCGATGTCGCGGGGCGCCTGTAGATCGTGGGTAACCGGGAGATACAGATCGACATCAGCTGCGGCGTCGGTGAGGGTGCGGACTCCTATGGGGTTTGGGAGGCTGGAGGTGCCTCGCTTTCAGTCCTGGACTCGACGCGAGCGAGCCACAGGAAACCGATCACGAGCAACGCAAGGCGAACGGCGGCTTCGGCGTAGTTGACGACGGCGACCATGTTGCCAACGGTCATCTCGCGCGGGAGGGGCCATAGCATTGCCTCGCCTTGGAGGTGCCGGTTGATCTGGCTTTTGAGCAACCAGTTGAGAGGCGCGGTGATGACAGGCCATAGCACGAGCGGGATGACGAGGACGAGGTAGCCCGTATTGCGCGTCGCGCGAAACCGCTGGATGAGCACGCCCGCCAGGACAGCAAGCAGGACGAGGTTCAGGGCGGTGACGGACACGAGCACGATCGGCCTCCCATGGGGCGACTGGCCTCGCATCGCAAGCTAGTCACACCACTCTCTGGGGGCACCTCGCGGTCCTGACTCGATCGACGGTAGGCGGTCATCAAGCTCGCCACTGACCGTCGCGCCGACGGGCCAGGCAAACTGCGAGTACCGGCAGCTTGACTTTCGCAACCGTTTCGGCTATTCGGGCCCACCTACCGGGCATCGGCCGGCAGCGTCTATCCCGCGCTAGCAGCCCTCGAGTCCAGACGGCCCACGCTCTCGGGGATCGAGAACCGCACCGGGGTCCGGCTCACCGCCGACGACGACCTCGGGGCCGCCCTGCGGCGATTCACCGCACGGATCGCACCGTTGGAAGGCCGTGTCGATGTCTCCGACGTTGAAGCCATCCTCGATAACGCCGCGCATCAGATCTCATGCCTGTTGACCAACCCCGGGGGGTAGCCACCATGGACGCATTCGAACGAGCAGCCCGACGGGAGTCACGGGTGCACAGGCTGTTGCCCGACCGAGCGCGGGCGCGGCCCCTAGTCGGCCTCCAGGCAGGCTGGGCGGTCCTTCTTGGCCTGCACTGGTGGCTCGCCGGGGGCGAGGGCGCCTTGCTCGCCCTGCACATCACCCTGTTCCTCGCCGGCCTCGGCTTCGTCCTCTTCGTCGGGGTCATATCCCGCGCGGGCGAGCGCTGGGCGATCTTCGCCTTCGTCGCCGGATGGGCACCGCTGTTTGGCTGGCACTGGCTTGCCACCGGCACGCGGACACCGTTGTTGGTCGCGCACACGATCGCGTTCGCAAGCCTGCTCGCCTTCGCGATCTTCGTCGCGTTCGCGACAGCGCGCGAAGACGGAACCGCGACGTAACGGAACGGGTCGCTCGTCGAGCGCGACCTATCGTTCAGGCGTCTCCCAGTGCTAGGCGCTGTGGTGCTCGGCGTTGGGAAAGGGCTTGTCAGGTCGGCAAACGGTCGCGGGGCGCGATGCCGAGACGGTCGAGGTAGTAGCGCGCGATAACTGCGTTGGTTGTCTTGTCGGGGTGTGCCCTAGCAGCAGTCTGCGTATACCTGTCCGTTGGCGAACCATGGGATCGGCTTGGTGGGTAGTGCGCCGAGTCCGAAGCGGGTGCCGTCCCAGACGTGGCGCCAGGCGCCGGGTTGTTCCGAGCTGGGGTCGACGGCGTCGGGGTCGAACCAGATGAGGCTGACGTCATCGACATAGGTTGGATCGAGACGGCCCGCGAGCGCGCCGGTCCCAAAGTGTTCGCGGTAGGCGCCGGAGGCTGCCGGACCTTTGGAGTCCTCGCTCGGTCGTGCTTTGAGGCCTTCCCATAGCGAGGCGGGGCTGAGGTCAGTGCCGGCGGCGTTGATGCCGGCGGTGAGGTGCTTGAGGGCCCGGAAGTGGCGGTCGACGGGTGTGGTGTCGGGGTCGATCTGTTGGTAGGCGCGGTACCAGTCGTTGGGGTCGGCGCTGCGGGCGGCGGGGCTGATGCCGACGGCGTTGGTGGCTTGTTGTTCCGACATAGCCCGTCCGGCGTCGTTGGTGTGGAGGCCTCGTCCCCCGACTACGACGTATTCGGGGTAGTAGCCGAGGCTGTCGGCTTCGGTGGTGAGGAGCGCAGCGTCGGCGTCCCGGATGTCGAGGATGATCGAGGTGACACCTTCGGTCTTCATTCTCGCCATGGCGCCGGCGACGCTCCCGTCGAGGTCCTCGAGGTAGTGGTAGGTGTAGACCGGTCCGGCATCGCAGGCTTTGAGCTGCCTGCTGTAGATGTCGGCTTCGGCGGTGCCTTCGGCGTCGACCATGAGAACCGCGCCCCACCGGCGGGGAGCGTTGTAGTCAAAGGTGGGATCTCGGCGTTTGTTGATGGCGCCCGGTGACTTGCCGGCGAACTGGTTGCAGATCAGCTCGGCCGCGAGATGGCGCTCCTGGGTTCGGTCCATCGCGATCGAATACGCGAAGGGATGACCCTTCTCGTAGAAGGAGAGCGACCGGTCAGATTCGCTGAAGTCCACAAGTTGCTGCTCCACAGCTTCATCACGGCCGGAGCCCTTGTTGCCGACGATCGCGAAGGCGCCGAAGGCCCGCGCCTTCATGATCGCGGCTCGCTGCGCGGACGGGTCATGGTCATCGGGCTGGTGGATGACATAGAAGCGCAGCGGACGCCCGTGGTAGCCGCCGCCGCGGTTCCAGTACTTCTGCCACACCTTCAACGCGTGAGTGGCCGGGCTGTCCGACGGCAGGAACTCCCAGCCAACCGGACCCTCCCCCACCTCAGATCCCGCCGGTTCGACTAGCGCCACCCGGATCTCCTCCCCGGCCGGCGGCGCCACAGAGCCGGTGTCGTTTCGGCGCGGCTCGGACTCCGATCCCTCGCCGGGATCGCGGGAACCAGCGGTGGCCGAGCCCGGCTGGGAGCGGTTGTCCGCAGCTGGCGCTTCGGCGTCGTCGTCTGGAGGATCCTTAGCTTCCCGCGAGCCGCCCGGACGGTCGGTCACGCGCACCCCTTCCTCCTCGCCCGGCCAGGCTAGACCGGCCGCGACCAGCACCCCGACGACGGCGACCACAAGCAGCGGCGCGATCACCGTCGACAGACGCCGCAGCCGGATGACCCGAGCCCGCCGATAGACACGCTCGAGGAGCTCGCCGTCAGACAGGTCGCCCACAGAAACCGTCTCCTTCCTCGCCCAGCGCACCCCGAAGCGCACCGAGCCCTCTGGTGCTGTGCGTCTTGACCGTGTTGGTGGAGATCCGAAGCGCCGCGGCCACCTGCTCGACCGGCAGACCAGCCAGGAAACGCAGCGTCACAACCTCACGTTGGCGGGGAGCGAGCGCCGCCAGCGCGGCGGCGAGAGCAACCCGATCAAGTGCCTGATCCGACCCGGCCGTGTCGCCACCGACCTCGAGACCGCCCAGCGCATCGACATCCACACTCGGCCGCCGCCTCCGGGCCATGTCAACCGCCACATTGCCCGTCACCCGAAGCAGCCACGCCTCCCGATACGGGAGACGCCCAACCCGCCGCCACGACGCAAGCGCACGAGCGAAAGCCTCTGCCGCTGCGTCGTCGGCTTCCCCAGCCCCCACGATCCGCTCAGCCACCTTCCGGGCACGAGGCAGCACCGCCCGGAAGAACTCGTCAAACGCGTGGTTCGCCCCCACCAAGCCCTAATCGGATCACAACTACGACATGGGTGACATACGACCGCAGAATTCGCCGGTGTCAACCTTTCGGTGGGCGCGGACGTTGTAATGGTCACGATGGGAGCGGGGGCCAAAGGTGAGCGTGAGTTCGACGTGATGTTCCGCGGCACGTTGGCTCGGGCCATCGCAGTCGCCCGCCGAATCGTTGGCGATCCCGCATTGGCCGAAGACCTCGCGGCGGAGGCCCTCGCTCGGGCCTACGCCCACTGGCCGCGGCTGAGCCGATCCGAACACGTCGAAGGCTGGGTCTTCCGGGTCGTTACCAACCTGGCCATCGACCACTTGCGGCGGCGACCGCCGGACGTGCGGGTGGCGGGGACGTCGGACGAGATCGACTCGTTGACCCTTCGCCTCGCCCTCGCCGAGGCCATGTGCCGCCTCCCACGACGCCAGCGCGAAGTTGTCGCGCTCCGTTACTTCTCGGACCTCTCCGAGGCCGACGTGGCGGGCGCCCTCGGCGTCAGCGTCGGCGCGGTGAAGTCGCACCACCGCCGCGCTCTCGACAACCTGCAACGGAAGTTGCAGGGCTTTCCCAGAGAGGACCTCTTCGTTGCCCGCTCCTGATTGGGAACCCAGCTCTCCCGACGACCTCCTTGAGCGCGTCAAGGCCCGCGGGTCGCAGATGCGCTTTCGTCGCCGGGCCGGCGTCCTGTCGGGATGTATCGCCGTCCTCGCAGCGACGGCGCTCGTCGCCGCAGGAGCGCGCGGCGACGGTGACGGAACCTCGACCGTCGCCACCGAACCGAGAGGAGAGACGAACACCACGTTCGCCGACGACCGATCGGCATCGACGACCACGTCGACCGACGCGGCGGAAGGCGCGCCACCTGCATCGACGACGACCACGTCGTCCGTTCCGGCGGGCGCGGGTCCGACGTCGACGATCGCGGGGGCGACTCGGGGCCCGTTCGAGCCGCCGGTTCCGGGGAGCTACCGGTACCAGGTCGAGCTCGACGGCTCGACGCGGGAGACGCGGGTCACCTACGCCGAGCTAAGTCGCCGTGATGGCGAGACGCGCCTGTCCGAGCAGTGGGACGACCCGGCCGACCAGCCCGCTGAACTGTTGTGGAGCGACGAGGGCGTCTTCGTGCTGAACGCCGACTCGTGCGACGAGCCTGGCCAGAGGACGCGTTACGTGTTTCCCTTGTCGGTCGGCGCGGAGTGGGCCTCCGACAACACGTGCTCGAACGAGCGAACGGGGGAGATCCACACCCGCTCGAACGCTCGGGTGACCGAGTTCACCAAGATTTCGGTGGCCGGGCGGTCCGTCGACGCCTGGGTGATCTCTACCAGCGGGACGACTGACATCACGATCGCCGGTGTGACTCAGACCCACCACATCGAGGCCACCGAGTGGTTTTCGGCTGCCCACGGTCTCCGGGTGAAGTCGATCGTGCAGATGCGCCAAGCGACCTCAGGTGCCTCCGGCGCAAGCCGTCGATCGACGTCGGAGATCCTGAACCTCGATCCTGAGTGAGTGCCGAAGGCTCCGCAGCTTGTGGCTCGCCCACGCCGTTGCCGGCTTGCTCGACGAGGACGAGAGGACTGAGGCGCTCGCAGCGGGGCGTCGCAGCGAACACTGGACGCACCCACGGAACGCACGCAACTCGCTTGTCCGGGAGGGTGTGGTCGTAGAACCTGTCCGGCGTGGTACACATCCGCCGGGTGGAGCCGGGCGACGGCCTCCTGCTCAAGAGCGTTCGTCTCGCGGCGCTTCAGGAATCTCCTGATGCGTTCAGCTCCACCCATGCTGCTGAGGCTGCGCGGAGCGACGAGGAGTGGGCGAAGCGAGCGCGGGCTGGCTCAAGCGGTGTATCCCGCATCACCTTTTTCGCTGAAGCCGCGCAGGGCGTCGTAGGCCTCATAGGCGGCTACCGAGCGGCGGACTCGACCACGACCGTTGAACTGGTCTCGATGTGGGTCAACCCGACCGCTCGCCGGCTTGGCGTTGGTCGGGCTCTCGTCGCCGCAATCATCGACTGGGCGCGTGAGACAGAAGCCCGCGAGGTCGCGCTGGGGGTCATGAAAGGCAACGCGCCGGCCGAGCGGCTGTACGCGGCGATGGGCTTCACCGAGACCGGGGCGACGCCGCTCTCGTCGGAACCGTCGCTCACCGAGGTTCGCATGGCGAAGCCGACTAACTGAGCCCGTCCGCCGCGACGGAGCGACGGACTGCATGCGCGGCTCAGAGGGGCGTCGGAGATCAGGCGGTGGCAAGTGCGAATCGGAGGCTGGCTTCGGCCAGGAGTCGATAGCCGCTTACTGTTGCCAGCACATCTCCGTCCACGACCAGACCGTGGTTCCCGTTGGCGATCACGAGCTCGTCGGCGCCGAGCGCGGCGCAGACCTCGTCGTGGCGGGCTTGGTCGTGATAAGGATCCGCGCTTCCGGCGACCAGCAACGACCGCCATGACTTGTCGACAATGTCCGCTTGTACGTAGTCCAAGTCAACCAGCGGCGTGGTGACCCAGATGGCGTCGACATCGCAGGCGACCGCTGACTTGTCCATAGCGGCGAGGAAGAGCGTTCCTCGGGACTTGGCCACGAAGGTGATTCTGGTGGGCTTGTGCCGGGCGATGATGTCAGTGAGCTGTTCGAGCACGGCGGTGTTGAACTTTGCCGACTCTTCCAAGCCGAGGCCGCGCGCTCGGGGCTCCCCGTAGGAGATCCGCTCAACCACCGCCGCGGTCTGTTCCAAGGCGAGCGCCGGGAGCAGCACTGGTGCCGTCCAGGGATCGTTGTTGCCGCCAGGCAACACCACCGCGAGATAAGTCAAGGCATCACCACGGTTCCGCGGAATCACGTGGACATGAAGGTGGACTACGTCTTGCCATCCCGCCTCACCTCCACAGGTATCAGCCTGCCGCGCTCACGCCGGCGCCACGTGTCTCGTTCTCCCGGCGACGTGCGACGACCACGATGTCAGGGCTATCGGGGGTGAGTGGAGAGCGCTGCCAGTCGCCGTAGCACTGCTCGACCTCAAATCCGTGGTCCGCTAGGGAACTCGCGAACTCCTCCTGGGTGCGGTACCGCCACTCGCTCCCCGCGGCTAACCATTCTCGACCCTCGGCTAGCTCCATGCCGAGACCCCCACCGAGGTCGCCAACCCGGACGCCTTTGCCATCGCCCATCTGGAGCACAAAGATGCGCGGGCCCCATGCTTCCCATCGTCGTGCGCCTGGGTTCCAGCCGCCGAACGCCAGGTGGCCGCCAGGGCGCAACGCGGCGTGCACACCGGCGAGCACTTCGTCCCATGCCTCGTCGGTGACGTAGATCGACGGGATGTTGCCGGTCATGACCACCAGATCGACGTCCCGCTCGCGTAAGGCGCGGATGTCGCCCCAGATCCACTCGACGAGGTCGTGGCCTTCCCTTTCGCGCGCAATGTCGAGCATCGCCTTCGCGGGATCGACGCCGATGACCCGGCGCGCGCCCTCGGCTAGTCGCACCGCTAGCCGGCCCCATCCACAGCCGAAGTCGACGACCGTGTGGGCACCGAGGTCGAGGGCGAGGGCGACCATGAACTCGATGTCGTCACGCGGGTAGTCGCCATGTCCAGGATGAGGAGCGACCCGCGGATCGAGGTAGTCGAGATCCGCGGGCAACCGCCAGTGGTCAAACGCGACGGTGAGAATGACGTCGTCACCATCTCGATGAAACGACAGTCGCTCCACGCAGTCCGCGACGATCGCGAGCGACCCGACGAACTCCGCGGCACGATGGAGCAGCGCCGCAGGATCGTCGGCGGGGCCCCGCACCGTCCAGCGGGAGTCGGGGTCGGGGTCGGGTCGTTTCGGGTGCTCGATGGACATCTTCCTGATTCCTCTCGCCTCAGTAGGTCGAACGTGACCAGAAACGGGGCGCGTCAAAACGCCTCGCTTGCGGCTCGACACTGGGCAGGGACGCGCGTTGCGCGTCAGGGACTGCTACGGGCCGACGAACTCCGTAGTCGAGCCGACCTCCGATACCGTCGTCGCACTTGCCATCGTCGACCCCCTCTACTCGTCCGAGCGCGCACGGTACGGTCCCGGTCATTCCACGACAAGCGATTTGCGCGACCGCCTCGCTTAAAGCCCAACCTGCTCGTCGCGACCGCTGCCGCATCCGAGATCGAGCCAAGAGACGGGACCGGCGCAGGACCGACTGCCGTTCGGAGAACGCTTCTCGCGTACCTAGGTGAGTCGCAGCTCGGCAATGTCGACTTCAACAAAGTGACCGTCGGCGTCGGCCCAGCAGTATGTTGTCAGGCGCTCGCGAGATACGCCTGGTGGAGGCGGGCGTAGGCGCCGCTGGCCGATAGCAGGTCGGCGTGCGTTCCCCGCTCGACGATCCGCCCGCCGTCGACGACCAGAATCTCGTCCGCAGCGGCGACGGTAGACAAGCGGTGAGCGATCACGAGCCGTGCTGTGTCAGCAAAGGTTTCCGTGAGGGCGGTCGTGAGCGCGACCTCGGTGATGTTGTCGAGGTGAGCGGTGGCCTCGTCGAGGATGACGACACTCGGTCTCCGCAGGATCGCCCGCGCGATGGCGATGCGCTGGCGCTCGCCTCCCGATAGGCGTGCGCCGCGTTCGCCGGCGATCGTGTTGTAGCCCGCAGGCAACTCGTGGATTCGCTCGTGGATCTGCGCGGCCCTGCATGCGGTGACGAGCTCCTTTTCCGACACGTCGTCCAACCCAAAGGCGATGTTCGCCCGGATGGTGTCGTGAAAGAGGTGCGCGTCCTGGGTTACGAACGCCACCGTCGGTCGCGGCAGATCGGGTGTGTTGGTGAGGGGAACACCGTCGATGAGCACATGGCCCCGGTCCGGCCGGTAGAGCCCGGCGGCGAGCATGGCGATCGTGCTCTTGCCCGACCCGGTCGCGCCGACCAGGGCGACGATCGATCCGCGAGGCACGGTGAAGTCGATGTCGGCGAGCTCGAAACCCGCGTCCTCGCCAGGCTCCGCGCGGTTGCCGAGGCTCGGGAGGATCACCGTGCTCGCCTCTGGGTAGCGGAACGACACGTTGACGAACTCGATCCCCTGGGATACCTGCGCGGACGGCGAGTGCTCCTCGATGAGTGACGGCCGGCGACGGCCAGGCTCGAACTCGAGTACCTCGAACACCCGCTCCATCGCGGCGAGCGAACGTGATATGTCCATACGGCTGGTGGCGAGCACCGACATCGGCTGCTGCACGATGCCCACGTAGAAGAGAAGCAGCACAAGCGTGGACAGCCCTAGCTGCCCGCGGCTGACGAGGTACCCACCGCCGGCGAGCGCCGCAGCGGTCGCGATCGCAGTGATGGTGGCGATGATCGCGTCGAGGTTCATCAGCCGGAAGCGGATGTTGATGAGGCAGTCGCGCAGTCGCCCGGCGAGCGCCACGAAGGCGTTCAGCTCTTCCTCGTGATTGCCGTAGAGCTTGACGACCGTCGCGCCGGACACGTTCAACCGCTGCTCGGCCCGGATGTGGAGTTGCGACGACAGCTGGAAGCTGTTGTACGCGCGGGCTTGGGCGGCGCGTGTCTCACGCCGGATGAGCCACGCGGACGGCGCCGCGAGCACGAAGATCACGAGCAGACGGGGGTTCACGAACCCGAGCACGACGAACGCGCCGGTGAGCGTGAAGACACTTCGCATCACCGCGACCGCGTTGGACGACAGGAGGTTCTCGGCCGCGTTCACCTCGTTCGTGATCCGATTCAGCAGCGCGCCGGTGTTCGCCCGAGCGAAGAAGGACAGTGGCATCCGCTGGAACTTGTCGTACAGCGCGGCCTGCAGGTCGGCGATTAGCCCGTAGCCGAGGCGCAGGCTCTGTCGGGCGAGCAGCACGTTCAGCGCGCCGTTCGTGATACCGATGAACGCGACGAGCGCCGACCAGCGGAGCACCGCGGGCACGGGGTCGGGGTCGGTCAGGAGGGTCTCGAACACGCGCCGATAAAGGAACGGGATGCCGAGCGGCAGCGCCGTGGTGAGGAGCACGAGGGCGAACACGAGGAGCAGTCCGCGCAGGTTCGGCCGCAGGAAGAACCCGAGGTGACGCCTTACCTCCGGCCGTCGAAGGAACGCGGTGAGGCCGCTGTGGGCCTGGAGCATCGAAAACATCAGAAGGTGACCCCCAAGTCGAAGGGCGCATAATCTCACAGGCTTTCGCCGGCGTACCGGGGATATGCTCGCCGGACCGTCCTCGGAGAGGACCAGAGCTGGGGGTCTCGTATGTCGCAGGTCATCGAGCCTGACGTGCTCGAGGAACTGAAGGAGGTGCCGCGAGGGCAGTTGGCGGCGGCACTGGGTGATCTCGACCCGCAGGCCGTCATCGATGCGCTCGCCCGCCGGTTCGCGGCGCGGCTCGACCCCAAGCGGATGGTCAAGTCGGGCGTCGTCATCCACGAGGTGTTCCACACGAACGAGGACGTGGTGTCGACCTACATCACGTGGTCGAAGAGCGGTTTCGAAGTGAGCCCCACCTATGAGGGGCCGCGGCGTCCGACTCGCATGGAGTGGCAGCGCCTTAGCGACGCCGTCGACTACGAACTCGACCGCATAACCCTCCAGGGCGTCTCGCTGGTGGAGCGGTTCAGCATGGCCGGCACCCCCGAGGAGATCGAGACGATCTTCGATGCCGAGGACGTCGGCAACCGTGTCGGACGTGTCATCCGCAGCATCTGGTCGAGCCGGAACCTGCCCGAGCGCCGGCGCGAGAAGGCGCTGCACGGCGTCGACGTCGCCAGACTCCTGCTCGAGCAGCAGCAGGCGATGAACGAGGCGCTGCGCATCTTCAATCTGCTCCCCGAGCTCGCCGGCCGGGTGATCGAATTTCGCGTCGACGAAGGCGACAAGACACACATCGTCCAGTCGATCTACGAGGCCGACGGCGCTAGTGAGGTTCCAGGCGAGACGGTCGAACGCCACGCCCTCCTGCACTTCCTGCGAGTGGTCGACTTCGCGCAGTGGATCAACGGCAAGACCAACGTGCCCGCCATCGCGATGGAGGGTCACCTCAAGGTGGACGGCGACTTCCACCTCCTCGAGATCCTCGCCCGCCTTCCCGAGCCGTTCGATCCGGCCGAACGCTGGGGTTCGCTCTGACGGCTCACACGTCGGCCTCGCACGCACCGAGCGTTGTACAGCGCTGGTGAGTGTGTCGATTACCGCTATGTCTGGACCGACCAACCCTCGGTCCGCGGGCGAATACGACGTTGTAGTGCTGTGGCGGGGGACACACTCGTGGCGACATCGCCGACAGTGACCGCCACCGCCCCGGCTGGATCGAGAAGGGGACCTTCAACGTCACTTGATCGCGCGGTCCCTTGGCGGCCTCGAGCGACCACGCGGGACGGAGTCGTCGCAAATCCGTGGACGGCTTGGGTGGGGGCTGCTTGACTCATCGGGCGGCCATAGGTTGGGGGTTCTGGGGTGACACAGGCTGAGTTGGAGCGGCCGCGTCGGCGCGTGACGGAGCCGTTGCACGCGTTCCGCCAGCTGATCCGGGAGCGAGCGGCGCTTCTGCGGCTGCTGCGGGTAGCTGGCCTGCCCGTCGTGGCCACCCTCGGGGCGCTGATGGTGTTGACGTCGCTGTTGCCTGCCGCGACGGCGGTCGCGGTCGGTGGGGTGGTGCAGCGTGTCGTGTCGGTTGCTGGTGGACGGGCAGATCTTGCTTCGGTGGGTTACCCGCTCGCGGTGGTCGGGATCCTCCTCACTGCCGACCAGGTCAGCGCGACTCTCCTTATGCCGTTGCGGAACTGGGTGGCGACGCGCGTGAACGGCGAGGTTCGCCGCACGGTGCGCCAGGCGGTCGCAGTGCGGCCTGGCATCGACCACCTCGAGGATCAGGTCGTGCGGGACGCGGCGACGCTGCCGATCGACAACGCCTATCTGTTCAACCTCGGGGCCGGGGCCGAGGGCCAGCTGTGGTTGATGACCCGATTCGTGGGCGCAGCGACCGCGGCGCTCGTGGTGGCGACATTCTCTCTGCCCGCTGCTGTGGTCGCGTTGGCTGCGTTGGTGTGGCAGCGGGCGCTGCTCCGCCACCACTACGCCAAGGCGATCGCCACGGCGGCTACCTCGACGACGGGCGAGGGCCGCGCCGCCCTGTACTGGTCCGAGGTCGCCGGCGCGCCGCTGGGAGCCAAGGAACTGCGGGTATTCGGCTACAAGGACTGGGCCTTGCAACAGTTCGCACGGTTCGGTGAGGTACCGCTCCAACAGGTGACGAAGGTTGTCGTGGACGCACTGCCGTTGCACTGGAAGATCTTCGGGCTCAACACCGTGGGCGGATTGGTGCCCTTCCTGTTGCTCGGGTGGCGGGCGGCTGGAGGCGGAATCGACGCCGCGGGACTCGCGACCGCTCTCGGCGGCGTCGTCGCGGTGGCGAGGGTCCTCGGCAGCATGGGGTGGGAGGCATACTCCATCGAAGCCTCGGTGCCACAACTCGAGGCGGTCCGACGGCTCGAGCGCTACCACCGCGAGGAGACCGCCGCAGCTAGTTCTCGGCAACCGGTTCTCGATCGCTCTCGCAGCCAGCCGGCTCCGGTCCCCACGATCACCTTCGAGAGCGTGGCCTTCTCCTATCCCGGAACCGAGCACAACGTCCTCGAGAATCTTGATCTGGAGCTCGTCCCCGGCCAGTCGGTGGCGATCGTGGGTGAGAACGGAGCTGGCAAGACCACGCTGTTGAAACTCCTGTCCCGGTTCTATACGCCCACGGCTGGACGAATCCTCATCGACGGACGCGACCTCCAAGAACTCGACCCTCGATGGTGGCGGAAGCATCTCGCCGTCATCTTCCAAGACTTCGTCCACTTCGAACTCACGGCCCTCGACAACGTGGCCCTCGCCGAGCTCAGCCATCCAGATCGTCGCCGCCACGCCGCAGCCGCGGCGGCAGCGGCAGGCGGCCTCGACTTGATCGAGTCGCTTCCCGACGGATGGGACACCGTCCTGTCCCGAGCTTTCAGCGGCGGCGTCGAGCTCTCAGGCGGGCAGTGGCAGCGGGTCGCCCTGGCACGTGCCCTTTATGCCGCCCGGGTCGGAGGCACTGTCCTCGTGCTCGACGAGCCGACGGCCAGCCTCGATGTCTCCGCCGAAGTCGCCCTTTTCGATCAGTTGATCGATCACGCCCGCGGGTTGACGGCCATCATCGTGTCGCACCGCTTCTCCACCGTGCGGCGCGCCGAGCGCATCGTCGTGATCGCCGACGGACACGTGATCGAGGACGGAGACCACCGCACCCTCCACTCCGCGGGTGCCACCTACGCCACCCTGTTCGACCTGCAGGCCTCACGATTCCAGGACAACCCGGTATCGACGCCCGGAGAGCCCACGTGACCGACGACGCGGTGGCCAAGGACCGCCTCGTCGTGCCGGTAGCCCCACAACGACGCCGGATCGCACTCCTGGCAAGAACAGTCGGCAAAGCCGACCGGCGGCTGCTGGCCGTACTGCTCGCGACCCTCGTGCTCAGCGCCTCCGCCGGCGCTATCCAAAGCCTCGCCCTCAAATGGATCATCAACGCCGCCACTACCGGACGCTCTACAACGATCACCATCGCCGCGGTCATCGGTGGTATCGCCGCGGGCCTGCTCGGCTCAGCCGGGCGCGCCACCTTCGACATGGAGCAGATCCTCACCCGAAAGGTCGGCTTCGAGGTCGACAAGGCCTCTCTCGAGCTCACCGCGTCGATGCCAGGCGTCGAACATCTAGAACGCGCCGACTACCTCGACCAAGTCGCGCTGGTCCGATCCGGCGGCGCCAGCCTGATGCAAGCCGTGTTCTCCCTGACCGGCGCAGCCTCGCTCGTGATCAGCATGGCCATCGGACTTTGGCTGATCGCCCTCGTACACCCCGCACTCTTGGCTGTCCCGCTGTTCGCGGTTCCGACCGCCATTCTCGTACCGCGATCCCAGCGCCACATCGACGCCGCCAACGGCGCCGCCGCGGAACGGCGTCGTGCGGCTACGCACCTCCACCGGCTGTTCCTCAAACCGCAAGCTGCTATGGAACTACGCATCTTCGGCTGTGCCGACGAACTCGACGAGCGCGCCGACGAGTTGTGGCGCGAAGTCGCCCGAGTCACCCTACGAGGCGCGATGCGGTCCGCGCTCGTGTCGTCGCTCGGCTGGGCGCTGCTCACCTCCGGCTACGTCGGCGCCTTGTTGCTCGTCGCCCGCCTCGCGTCACAAGGTCAGGCGACGCCCGGCGACATCGTGCTTGTCTCACAACTCGCTCTGCAGTTGCGGGGCAACGTGACCGCGTCGGCGAACATCGCTCGACAAGCAGTGGCCGCGCTCCGTACCACCGACCGCTTCATCTGGCTCGAAGAGCTTGCCGCTGACCAACATGCCAGCTTCGCAGGCCAAACCGCTCCGCCCCTCACCCTGCAGGACGGGATTCGCTTCGAGGGAGTCGGATTCACCTATCCCGGAACGCGCCACCCAGTACTCGACGGAGTCGACCTCCACCTACGGCCGTCCACCACCGTCGCAATCGTCGGCGAGAACGGCGCCGGAAAGACCACGCTGGTCAAGCTCCTTGCCGGCCTCTACCACCCAACCACCGGCAGGATCCTCGTCGACCGAACCGACCTAGAGGACCTGGACATCGGCGAGTGGCGCCGCCAGCTCTCCGGCACCTTCCAGGACTTCGCCCGCCTCGAAACCCGCGCCGGCCACAGCATCGGCAGCGGCGACCCTCCGAACATGGACGACGACGCCCGGGCGGTCGACGCCTTGGGCAAGATCGAATCCACCGCCCTCCTCGATCGCTGGCCCGACGGTCTCGACACGCACCTCGGCAAGAGCTACCGGGATGGTGTCGAACTCTCAGGAGGCCAATGGCAGCGCGTCGCTATCGCCCGCGGCCTCATGCTCGACCAGCCGCTGTGCCTCATACTCGACGAACCGACCGCGGCACTCGATCCAGCCGCCGAGCACGTGCTCTACAACCGCTACGCCGCGGCAGCCGAACACCTGACTCAGAGAGGAGGGATCACCATCCTCGTCTCCCACCGATTCTCCTCGGTCCGCATGGCCGAACACATCGTCGTCGTGAAAGACACCCGGGTAGTCGAGAGCGGAACCCACGACGAGTTGCTCCGCGCCGACGGTGAGTATGCCCGCATGTACCGCCAACAAGCAGCCGCCTACACAACAGACTGAAACGTTCCGTCCTCTGCTGCCGCCGCGCTCGCAGGTGACTCCAGTCACGAGCAAAACTCGAGGACGCTGGCCCAGCCACCTTCGTCCGCCCCTGGGACGATGTGATCGGCCGCGGCTTTGGCCGCTGGTGAGGCAGTCGCAACGGCAAGCCCGGTTCCGGCCTCGCGCAGCAACTCGAGGTCGTTGTTGTCGTCGCCGATCGCGACCACGTCGCCTGTATCGATCCCGCGGCGCTCGCAGTAGAGGGCGACGGTCGACCACTTCGAGCACATTGCTGATCGGAACTTCACCATCGCGGTGTCGGGGAAGGCGGGGCTGCGGCTCACCCAGCCGCCCGCCAGACCCTTTGACGTAACCGCATCGAGGACTCTGTCGGCTACCGCCTTATCGACGATGACGATGGCGCTGTACACCGCGAAGGGGAACGGCTCGTGCAGGTCGCAGCACAGCGCGGGGCTGTGTTCGAAGTACTCCGCCGGCATGCTCGGACGTGACCCGGCAATCACCTGGGTCGCCGCATCGTCGGTCTCGAAGACCGGCTCGCAGCCCCACTCGTCGAGGCACTCGACGAGCGCCGCGACCTCACTGTGTGACATCGGCTGGGCATGGAAGGACGGACCGTCAAGATCCTCACACCCGAGGGCGCCGTCGATGAGGACCCCGCCGATCCGGATCCCGTGCTGCTTCGCGGCGTACGCAACGCTCGCTCGCCGCCTGGCCGTGGCGGCGAGGACGGGCACCTGGGCGGCGTCCAGTCGCGCGAGCGCGGCGCGCGCTGCCGGGTGGATCTCGCCACTAGCTCCCCACAGAGTCCCATCCAGGTCCGTCACCACGAGGCGGGCGTCCATGCCAGGAGTCAACCAGCTCGTTGTGACACGGATTTCTTCGTGTGACCGTGACGGCTGCTGCTTAGGCGTCGGCGAACGCCCAGCGGATTTGCGTCTCGACGAGAGGAAGTGGCCAGGAGTTCTCGTTGCGGAGCCGCTTCCCGAGTCCAGTCAATAGAAAGCTACGAATCCGGAACAGACCGCGTTCGACGACACCTTCCGGGGCACCGGCCGACGCAGCGACGTCGCGCACGAACTTCGGGCCGAGCCAGATCGCGAGCGAACCGAAGTCGACCGCGGGGTCGTCGATCGCGATGTCAGCCCAGTCGATGACCCCCGTAATTCGAGCACCCGTGCGTTCAACGAGAATGTGCTCGCCCTTGAGGTCTGTGTGGCAGAGCCGTCGCTCGGACGTCGGGTTGGGCAGGTCGACCCTGCCGGCGAGATACCTTCGGATCTCGGTGTTGAGGAGATGTGGCGCGTCGCTCCCGACCACTGCCGCGTACGGCTCGAGCTGCTCCATCCGGCCCTCGTAGTCCGAGTCGTGCACGGGTAGTCGGGTGCCAACGTCGGCGGGGTCGATCGCATGCAGCTGAGCCAGGAACTCAGCCACTTGGTGAACAACGTCGTCGACTGCGTCACGATGTGGGCGGACCTCCTCACCAGAGGGGCCGGGGAGCTTCGGATAGCCGACGGCGAGGTGGCCATTCTCTTGTCGCGCCATGGCTTCGATCGAGGGCACCGCGAGGGTGACGCGACGACGCAGAACGCGAAGCGCAGCGGCCTCGCGCTGGAGCTGACCATCACCCTCCCTGTTGGGGGCGAACCTGACGATGTAGCTGCCGCCCACGTCCCAGGTGGCGAAGTCCCGGACGCCTAGGAAGGTTCTGGGTTCCCTGAGTAGTGCCCTCTCATGGGCTTCGAGGAACCGGATCACCGCGTTCTCGTCGGACATGCCCTTGCGTTCCTATCTTGAGAGGCCGCGCGACCCCAGGATGCAACTCTCCCGGAGCTGGCTATGGCGTACGACCGATGAACGCCAGGAGTCTGGTCTGGACATCCGCGTCGTCCGGCACCTTCACGCGCGGTCCGAAGTGGCCGCTCTGGCGCAGCAGACCGTCCATCGGCAGCATGCGCTCCAGCATCTCGGCACACTTCCGCGGATCGAGGGTTTCGTCCTGACCGGTCGCACGGGCCAGGTCCCATCGGTGGAGGAAGACGTCGCCGGTGTACACCATGTCGATCGCTTGCGCGAGCGGCATCGTGCCGAGGTGCTCGAACTCGTACACCGCCTCCGCGGAAGTCGCGTCATCGAGGAGTGCTTGCACGGCTTCGGTCTGGGTGCGCCAAGCACCCACCGGGTCCTCGTCGACTGACGGTCTGGGGGGCAGCGTGATGCCCGTCGCGGCATGAAGGAAGGCCGGGAACCACTCGATGAGGTGGCGCACGACGTCGCGTGCCACCCATCCGGCCGGCGGTGCGGGCTGATCCCAGGCGTCGGGCGAGGTGGCCGCGACGGTTGCGGTGAAGTGGCCTGCGACTCGCCGGTGCTCATCGGCGCTCGCCATCAGAGCTCGGCGATGAGGCCGTCCAGTTTGGCGTAGCCCTCCTCGACCCCGGTCTCCATACCGCTGGCCAGCCACTGGTCGCGGCCCTCGAAGCTGTCGACGAGCGACTGCGCGTGCAACCGCGTGCGGCCGCCGCCGAGTTCTTCGAAGTGCAGTGTCTCGAGGGCGACACCGTCCGGTTGGCCATCGAAGGTGAAGGTCTGGACGATGCGGTCCTGGCCGACCTCGTGGAAGGAACCGTGGAATCCATACTCCTCGCCGTCGCGCACCGCGATGTAGCGCCAGCGGCCGCCGGTGGTGGCGTCCCAGTCGAGGATCTTGGTGTCCATCCCGTCGGGCCCGACCCAACGGGCGAACAGGTCTGGGTCGGTATGGGCTCGCATCAGCTGCGACGGTGTGGCGTCGAAGTCACGGGTGATACGGATGATCGGCACTTTGGGGTCGGCTTCGATCGAGACCTGATAGCGGCTGTTCGGGGTCATGACGCTGCTCCTTGCTGTCGGCGCCGGGTGGGTTGATCGTCGTCCTGCATTTCGGCCAGGACCGCGTCGAGGCGCTCGTAGCGTTCTTGGGCCTGCCGGCGGTATCGGTCGATCCACTTAGTCATGAGGTCGAAGACGTCGGCCTCGAGGTGGCAGGGCCGGCGCTGGGCATCCCTGCTCTGGCTAACGAGCCCGGCCTCGGTCAGCACCTTGATGTGCTTGGAGACCGCCTGCACTGACACTTCATAGGGCTCGGCGAGCTCCCCGACCGTGGCGTCAGAGACCGCAAGGCGCGCCACCATGTCGCGCCTCGTCGGATCGGCGAGGGCGGCGAACACTCGGGATAGCTGGCTGTCGTCCACACGCGGCCCCTTCTTCAACCTCGTAGTTGAAGAAGCTACGCTCGCCCCTAGCCATTGTCAACCACTGGGTTGAGGACACACTCGAGACCGATCAACGACGGAGTGGGCGGCCTAACCGTGCAGACTCCTGGTGTGCTCGAGCAGCCCATCGCGACACAGCCGCACTACGGGGAACACCTCGGCGACGCGTCCTATTGGGGCCCCTATGTCGCAGAGGTGGCCCGCAGGGAGCGCATCGCCGTCACCGACGTTGAAGCTCCTTTCGTGGGATCGTTCCCGACCTTCCTCATCGGCGACTTCGTCGTGAAGTTGTTCGGACCAGGCTTCGACGGCCAAGACGCGTGGGCGGCTGAACGTTCCATGCACGATCTTCTCGCAAGCCGGCCGGAGGTTCCGGTTCCGGCCCTCGTCGCCGCGGGCGCGTTGTTCGACGCTTCGGAGCCGTGGAGCTGGCCGTATCTCGTCACCGAACGCCTCCATGGCCATGCCGTTCGTGAGAGGGCGTTGGCGGGCGCGGCGGGGATGTCGATCGCTCGACGGTTGGGCGAGGCGGTCGCGGTGCTCCACACTCTTCCGCCGCCGCAAGAAGTCGACGAACGCGACGTGGTCGCCGAGCTCCGAACTGAGGCACCTTCACGACTGGCCCGCTTCGGACTGCCTCCCCATCTCGTTGAACAGGTCCCCGACTTTCTGTCCGACGCTCCAGCGCCGACCACGCTGGTTCACGCCGACATAACCGAAGATCACCTGTTCCACGACGGCAAGAACATCACGGGGATCATCGACTGGGGTGATTCCATCGTCGCCGACCGTTGGTACGAGTTGGTTCCGGTCGCGTTCGGCTGCTTCGACGCGGACCGCCAGCTCCTCGACGCATTTCTCAACGGCTACGGCTGGCACGTCGACGCCGACTTTCCGAAGAAGGCGATGCAAGCCGTCTGCGAGTTCCAGTTCGACGCCATCACACGCATCGGCCAACTCGTTGACATCAGCGCCGTTCCCTCACTGGAAGTGCTCGCTGGCGAACTCTTCGGGTAGCCGGGCGACCGCGAGGTCATCCCGCCTAGCCTCCGCCCATGCAGGCCCGCCACGCGACCCGAATCCTCGCCGTTGCGAGTGTGGCCACCCTCGCGATCGCGTGGGGCACGTTGGTGTGGGGATCAGCCGTGTTGCTGCAGAACCTGCCCGACTTCGACGGGAACCGGAGCGCTGAGGAGCGCTACGCGGCCTGGGCTGCCGAACCGCTGCGCTGGTGGGGAGCCGGAGCCGCGTTGAGTGCTACTGCCGCAGTCGTCATGACAGCGGTGGGCACCCGCGCCAGTCGCCGCCGTGTCGCGTTGGCCGCGGGCGCCGTGGCTGCGTCGGTCGCCGCACTCGGGTTGGTCGCCACCGGCGTGCGTGGCTATAGCTTCCGGAACGATCCGCCAACGACGCGGTCCGACCTCGCCGCCCTTGAGGTGCCCCAGGAGCTCCGCCTTGAACGTCCGCCCGGTACCTACCTCGGCTCGGCGACCGCGCGGTGGCGTGGGCGAGGCCACCTCGCCGCGGCGTGTCGCGAGCTGACCGCTAAGTTCAACCAGTGGGTCACGGGTGGTCCGGCCACGCCGCTCGGGTTGCCCGGCCGCTGCGAGCTCCGCGGCGACCGCTTCGGCGCCGCCGCGTGGGCCGAGCTCGTCGCAGCGGGCGTTGCCTACAGCGACGGCAGGCCGACCCGCCCGCTCGGGCATGACGAGGAGCTCGTCCTGGAGGCGGAGCTGAGCGTGGGTCCCCGCCGCACGGTGACGCGTCACCCTGCCTCGAATCCCTGAGTCGACCTGCGGCCTACTCCAGGAGTTCGGAGTCGTAGGCGCGGTAGAGGTCGGCGTGCTCCTCTCGGGGCGTTTCGTGCAGCTTCGAGACAAACTCCTGCAGCTTCGCCGGCATGATGATCAGGTACCGCGAAGGCTCAGGACCGGCGTTCCCGAACGTATGCGGTACACCCGCCGGGACGAACACCGTCGTCCCCGCAGACGCGATGAGTTCCTCTTCCGCGAGGCGGAACCGCATCGCGCCTTCGATCACGTACCACGCCTCGTCGTCCTTGTAGTGCACGTGAAGAGGCGCGACCTCGGCCGCAGTTCCCGCCGCTGGCCAATTCGCCACGGCGAGTGTGGCACCGGCCGCACCGCCGCCGGGGTCCAAATCCGCAGGCGTGATGACCGTTGGTTGCCTACTCATGCCGCGGAGCCTAACGGCGGCCGTTGCCCGGACACCTCTGCTGGGCGAATGACCGCATGGCTATCGTTCGCGGCATGGCGGAGCCCCGTGACGGATTCGATGTACGCGACCGGGGAGCCGCCGGGCAATCGGGCGGAGGGGGCTACGAGGGTGTCAAAGGCACTCGGCCGTATGCGGGAACGGCGGAGTACTACGCGCGGTATCGCCCGCGGGTGAGCGATGCCCTGCTCGCGCAACTGCGAGAAACCCTGGCGTGGGGGCCGAGCTCACGAGTGCTCGACCTCGGTACCGGTCCCGGCCATCTCGCGTTGCGTATCGCACCTCTGGTCGGCGAGGTCGTCGGTGTCGACCCCGAACCCGACATGCTCGCGGTTGCGACCGAGATCGCCCGCGAGGCATCCCTCACCAATGTTCGCTTCGTGGAAGGATCGTCAGACAACCTCACCTCGCTCCGTCTCGGTGAGTTCCAGTCGGTCACGATGAGCGCGTCTTTCCATTGGATGCTCGACAAGGACCGGGTGATGACCGACCTCGCAGGTATGACGGACCCGGACCACGGCTCGGTAGCGTTCGTCACCACGGGCGAGATCGTGGCGCCGAGCGCGGACTTCAGCGCCGCCGCGGCGGTTGTGCAGTCACTCCTTGACAGGCACCTCGCCGAAGTACCGGAAGGACCACATCCTCGGGCCCGCCACGACCCTTTCGAGGACATCCTCGCCCGCTCGGCGTTCGCCGACGTACGCGAAATCGAGGTGACGTACGAGGCCGACACCGACCTCACCACCGACGCACTCCTCGGGTCTTCCTACTCGATCTCACATGTCGTCGCGCGGTTGGGTCCTCGCCGTGGTCAGCTCGAAGCCGAGACCCGCGAGGCGCTTGGCGACCTCGACCCGCCCCCGACCACCCGTGTGACGTACCGCGACAGCGCTCTCATCGGTCTCCGTACGCGCACCTGAACGCGGGCGGCCCAGGTGCCGTTCTACCTGAGGCGGAGGATGTTCCCGGTGAGGAGCCGGGCCGCATCGGTGCAGAGCCAGCCGATGACCTCGGCTACGTCAGCCGGCTCGGCGACGTGAACGTGATCGGTACTTGCCTCGACGAAGGCACGGATCTCCTCGGTCACCCAGCCCGTGTCGGTGACCGGTGGATAGACGACGTTGGCGGTGATGCCATCGGGTGCGAGCTCGATCGAAGCGCTCATCGTGTAGTTGTCCAACGCTGCCTTGGCGGCGCCGTAGGAGACCTCGCCCGGGAAGCCCATCGGCCCACCCGAGGTGAGGCTCACGATGCGACCCCAGCCGAGGCGGTTCCGTCGCACCGACGCCGCCAGTTGGGCGATCATGAGCGCGCCCGCTCGTGCGTCGACGAGCAGCTGCGAAAGGGCGGTGTCTCCGGTGATCGGATCGTGTGGCCGGCCCAATGGATCGTCGCGGTCGGGGGCAAAGGTGTCCTTGTGCCACCCGCTCGCGTTGTTCACCAGTATCGAGACCGGCCCCAGCGCGGCCTCGGCCTCGGCGAATACGCGCGCGGGCGCACCGGGATCGGCCAAGTCGGCCTCGATGGCGTGGGCGCGGCGCCCGGCCCCCTCGATTGCGGCGACGGTCGCATCGGGGCCCTGCTCGCGCTGGAGCCGGTACTCCTCAGGCCGGCCGGGGTCGTGGTCGGTTGGGGCGTAGGCCAGGTAGGTGACGGCTACGTCGGCCCCGAGCCGGGCGAGTTCGGCAGCGGTGGCGGCCCCGATGCCCTGGTTGGCGCCGGAGACCACAGCCACGCGGCCATCGAGGGCACGAGTCGTCATGGGAGAGACCCGGCTAGTCTCGCTCGACTCGTCGGAGCCCGCGCTCCGGCGTCCATGACTCGACGACGAGTTTGGTTGCTTCCGCGTTGAGTCCGGTGATGACGACCTCGGTGATGTCCGCGACGAACATCTCACCGTCCGGCTGCTCGCTCGCTTCATCCGTGGTCACGGGGCCGGCGGGCATCGCTCGTCCGGCGATCTTCGCCTCGCCTCGCCACTCGCTCTCCTTGCCCTCCTCGGGGTGGAAGGTGGGGCCGTGCAGGGCGAATCGGGGATCGCGTGCAAGGTCGGCCCCTTTGCGTGCACCGGCCATCGATCCGAACCGGAGGTCGCCGTCCTCGAACTCGCACTCGATCCCAGATATCCGTGGAGTACCGTCGGCTCGCAGCGTCGCGATCGTCTTGTGGCGGCCGGCGTCGAAGAGCTGCCGAACCCGGTCCGCGAACGCCGGTTCAGTCTCCTCGATCGCCCTCCACGCCACCACAGCCGAGCAGCGTAACCGCCTGGCGGTCGCGAACCTTCCGACCCCACTCTGGGCATGCTTGACGAAAACCGCAGTCCGAGAGGTGGCACATGACAACATCCGACAGCGGCTCGGCACGAGCGCGGATCGACAAGATCTTTGCCGAGCTCGGCGACTGGCGCGGGGAGACCTTGAGCAGGGTGCGCAACCTCATAAGGGAGGCGGATCCGGATGTTGTGGAGGAAGTCAAGTGGGTGAAGCCGTCGAATCCGGCCGGCGTTCCCACGTGGTCGCACGACGGAATTATCTGCACGGGGGAGACCTACAAGACGAGAGTGAAGCTCACCTTCGCCCACGGGGCTTCGTTGAAGGACCCAAGTGGTCTCTTCAACGCGAGCCTCGGTGGCAACACGCGGCGCGCCATCGACATCCACGAAGGCCAGGACGTCGACTCGCGCGCCTTCAAGGCACTCATCCGGACGGCGGTCGACTACAACACCTCGAGGGCTAAGTCGAAGTCGAATTGAGGGGTCGGCCGGTATTGGCCGGACCGGCTACGTCGAGGCGTCGACGAAGCCGTCTTGGGCGTCGTGGAAGACCGGTACGCAACTGCTCGCGTCGACCGACACCGCGAACTCGAGATCCCGTGCCCATCCGCGTTCGGTTGCTTCTCTACCTGACGCGCATGACGCCACGATGTCTCGAACTCGAGACGCCGCGGCCAGCCAGGCCTCGGCGGCGGCAGCAGCCTCGGGTGACCTTGGTCCGTCGAGGTCTGCGATGACCGCACCGGCGCCGAGGTAGTCCTCGAGCGAAGGGCGAAGTGATCCATCCGGCCACCGTTCTCCGCACGCGATCACCGTGACTGAACCGCCACGGAGCTTCAGCCAGTCTCCAACCGCCGCCGCGTTCCGGAGGCAACCCGCAACGACCGTCGCGCCCATCGCGGAGGCGATCGCTGCACACGTCGATCCGTTGGGTGACGGCAGGACGATGCGGTCACCCGAGCGCAGTGACAGCAGGCTAACGGGAGACAGCGAGGGGCCTCTCGGATCGCCCGGATCGGCCAGCACAGCTCCCACACTGGCGGCGTACTCAGCTGCCGAGTCGTCCTTCCAACGGTATGGGAGCACGACGGCACCACGACTCACCGCGGCATCGACGGCAGTGGTGAAGCGCAACACGTCGACGACCACGACCGCGTCGGCGGGTACTGCCTCAACGCCCGCCGGTCCCCACTCGAACCGCACGTCCCATTCGCTCTGATGAAGCCACGGCCGGTCCACCACACGAGCATCCTGTCGGATTGCTCGAGGAAGGGACGGATTGATCCTGTCAGACCCGGTCGTGGAGGCCTGTAAGCGAGAGGAGACCCGCAACCCGTTCGGCGAGCTCGTTCTCGGTCAAGCCGATGTCGACGCGGATGACCGCGAGTCCAAGGGCTTCCGCCTCGCTGCTCACCTGGTCGGTGAACAGTTCGTCGCGGCGAAGGAGTCTCTCCAGGGCGCGGGGTGGGTCACTTGTCTGTCCAGCGATCTGCCAGAGGGAGCCCCTGCTCTCGAAGGCGGCCCGGCGGAAACGGGGCGTGGGGGTGAGCCAAGCCGCGTGCTCGCGGTTGGGGAGTAAGGGCGCTACGAGCCTGGGCAGGAGACTGAAGCCCTCGACGAGAATGACCGGCTCGGGTGGGAGAGCGCGGACGTCGTCGAGGATGAGGTCAAACAGTTCGTCCTGGTAGCCGTGAAAGGTGGCCAGCATCACCTCCGGCTCACGACGCAACCACCGTTCGTCCATGTCCATCTTCATGAAGGAGTGCAAGAGCGGGTGGTCGTTCGGGTTCGATCGGTCCACGTAGCGCGAGAAGGGCTCACATTCATGAAGGCGCAAACCATGGGCAGCAGCCAGCCGCCGCGCGATGGTCGACTTGCCTGCTCCGGGACCACCGCCGAGCCATCGGACGTGTTCCAGCCGGCTGTCTCGCTGGCCGCCTCGAGCGCGGCTTGTCTCGGTGGGCACCTCCACACATTGCCGGATGGAGTCCCCTCGACTGATCAGCGATCTCGTTGACCGATGAAGAGCCCCCGACTGATGAGCCCGGTGGACTGATGCTCGACGGCAAGGGAGGCGGCCTGGAACGCCTCGGTGTACTCCTCGATCGAGTAGAGCCCCATGCGGTGCTCTTCGACGAACTGGTCGACACCCGCGGCGCTCGCCACTGTCCAGTGGAGATCGAAGGTGCTCACGTGGCCTTCACGTCCGTTCACCGAGACGCGACTCACCGCGATGCCTTCCCCGTTCGCAGCTTCGGCAACGCGGTGATCACCCAGCCATCGATCGGGATGGATCCAGGGCTCGACGATCAGGATCCCGCCCGGGTGGAGATGGTCGGCCATGGTGGCGACCGCCTGCTTGACATCGTCGAGGGTGAGCAGGTAGCCGATGCTGCTGAAGAGGCAGACCACCGCATCGAAGTGGCGGCCGAGCCGAAACGAGCGCATGTCGCCGAGCTCGAGCGGCACGTCGGCGAGTTGTTCCCGGGCGCGTTCGAGCATCGGCGCACTGATGTCGACTCCGGCGACCTCAGGGAAGTGGCGCTGCAGGTTGACGAGGTGGTGGCCGGTGCCGCACGCGACGTCGAGGAGTGACCTGGCTCCTGGTCGACGCTCGTGGATGAGCTCGGCCAGCTGGTCGGCTTGGGCGCTGTAGTCGCGACCGCGCGCCTGCTGGATGAGGTCGTAGGCATGGGCGCTGCGCTCATAGACGTCCATCCACCAACGATAGGGACGCGGCCTACCGGAGGGGACCAGTGCAAGAGGAGGCGAGGGCCAGGCCTCTTCAGTTCTGGCCGTCGAAGACGAAGACGTCCTCGATCTGCACGCCGAAGGCCCCGGCGATGCGGAAGGCCAGCCCGAGGGACGGGTCGTAGCGACCCTTCTCAATCGAGATGATGCTCTGCCGGGAGACTCCGACGACCTGGGCGAGATCCGACTGCGTCCACCCGCGCTCGCCTCGCAACTCGACGAGGCGGTTAATCATGCCGTCATCCGGCGGCGGAGAAGCTGCAAGCTGGCCGACCACGCCGTGACCACTGCGGCCAGCACCCACCATGCACTCAGCGTGGGTGCGGCAATGACGAGCTCGGCCACCCCGTAGCCGAGGGAGAGCACGGTGAGCCCGCCGAGGGCGAGCGCCGCGGACCGCGTGAGCAGGTGGGCTTCGAACTCGGTCGCGTCGCCGCGGACGATGGCGGCTATCGCGGCGATCGCGGCCCACAGCGCGACACCCGCGGGCAACGCAAAGGCGGCGACGATCAACGCCCGTCGGACCATTGACAGATCCCCCGCCCAGGCAACGAGGAGAGCGATACCGCCCCACAGCCCAACGTTGGACACGACGTTCGCGGCGAAGGCGCGCCACCGGCTCCCGGCGAGATGTGCGGTCGCGGCCTCCGCCGCCACGGCCACGTCCGGAGCCGCGGCTGACCGGCGCGGGATGTCGGGGTGCGCGGTGTGGTCGATCGGCGCGCTGGGCAACGCGTTGCCGAGGGCGGCTACTGCCACTGCGGCCGCGAGCACCGCGGGGTTCCGCGTCGTGAGAACCACCACGACGAAGACCGCCATTCCGCCGATCGAGGCCGCTCCCCGCAGGAGGAGTTGCCGGGGTACGAACTGAAGCCACGCTGTTCGACTCATGCTCTCAGGGTAAAGCGACCTTTACAGCAAGTCAAGGTCCCTTTACTTCGGGTGTTGCGCTCGCGAGTCCTGATGATCCGCGCACACGGCGTGGGTTGTAGGGGAGAAAGTCCCGACGGTTCGGGGCCGTCGACCCTGGGGAGGCCCTACCGCGGTACGCCGACAATGGCTCCATGACACATTTACAGGGGGAAGATCGCGTCGCTGAGCTAGAGGATCGTGTGGAGCGCAGCCGGCTCAGCCGGGATGGCTGGACCGTGGTCATGTTCGGAGTCGCAATCTCGGCGCTGCTTGCCAGCTTCATTGCGGTCGGCTTCGGCTTGCGGGCGATCGACGAGAGCAAGGGCCAGGTCTCGGCCGGCGGATCGGCCGAGACAGTTACCGTCGACATCTCGATGCGCGAGTTCGCATTCGAACCCAACTCGATCGAGGTGCCGGCAGGCGCCGAGTTGGTGATCAACGTTACGAACGACGGAGAGATGACCCACGACCTGAAGCTCGATGGCACCACGGGCACCGGGATGTTGAATCCTGGTGACACGGAGACCGTCAGCCTCGGAACGATCAACGGGGAGTCGATCGCCTGGTGCACGGTTCCCGGTCATCGCGCGGCCGGTATGGAGCTGAGGGTCTCGGTCCGGAGCGGCGCCGCCGGTGACGACGCCAATGACGGCTCCGAACCGGCCGACGCGAAGGACGTGACGATCTCAGACATCTCCCGAGCCGCGACGGCGATGCCGGACTCCGCGAACTACACCCGTTATGAGGGCGGTGAGGCGTTCGACCCGGTGTCGCGCACCGGGCCGATCAAGATTGAAGCGCGCTTCAACATCGTCGAGGGTGTCGCCGAGATGGTGCCCGGCACGACAATGGACTTCTGGACCTTCGACGGCGGCATTCCCGGGCCGATGATCCGCGGCCAGGTCGGAGACACGCTCGACTTCTTCCTGGAGAACCCGGCCGACGGCGAGCTTCCTCACAACGTCGACTTCCACGCGGTCACCGGGCCAGGCGGCGGTGCCGTGAGCCTCGACACCTCGCCCGGCGCGGTCGCGAACCTCACGGTGCGGCTGGCGGAGCCCGGTGTGTACATCTACCACTGCGCCTTTCCCGACGTGCCGACGCATCTGTCGCACGGCATGTACGGCCTGATCGTCGTCGAACCCGCGGGTGGCCTGCCTGCCGTCGACCACGAGTTCTACGTGATGCAGAGCGACTTCTACACGACCGCGGGTGGTGCCCAGAACATCGCCAACCTCGAAAATGCCGGACACCTCGAGTTCTCGGGCGACCACGCCCGGCTCGAGGAGCCGACCTTCGTGGTGTGGAACGGCCGGCCCGGCGCGCTCATCGGCGACCGAGCGCTGGGCGCCGATGGTTCGATCGAGGCGGGTGACAGTGTCCGCCTCTACGTCGGCAACGGGGGCCCGAACCTGGTGTCCAGCTTCCACGTCATCGGAGAGATCCTCGACCGGGTCTATGTCGAGGGTTCCTTCGGCCTTGTCAACACCGACGTCCAGACGACGCTCGTGCCGGCGGGCGGCGCGGTCGCGGTCGAGTTCACTGTCGACGTTCCAGGCGACTATCTCCTCGTCGACCACTCTCTCTTCCGGCTCCACAAGGGCGCAGCAGCGATTCTCACCGCTGGGGGAGAGGACCGACCCGACCTCTACGCACCCAAGGTCTTCAGCGAGGACGCCCGCACTCAGTCAGGCAAGGACGGCGACGACCACTGACGTAGAAGCCCAACCGGGCCTTCGTCGAGGCGTCATAGGCTGAGGCAACCGTTCCCCCACGGACGGGGTGGTGGCGCACATCACCCGAAATGACTATTTCGCGGCATAGTCGTTGACAGGCCTCATGGCTATGTCGATGGATGACTCGATGACTGCCGGGGGAGTACAGCGAGAAGTGAAGGGCACGGTCGCGAAGAGCGTGCTCTCGTATGTGCGACGCGCCCTGGGTGCCGCCGCGGTGGAGGAAGTCTTCGAGGCCGCCGGCCGCCGCTTGGCGCGTGACGGCCTTGCCCAACCCGCGTCGTGGACGACGACCGACGACACGATTGCGATCGCGGAAGCGGCGGCCGCCGTCTGCGGTGACGCCGAAATCGGACGGCGCGCCGGTGAAGAGTTGATGCGGCTCCAGCGGGAGCGGGGCACGATCGACTTCGTACGGGCGACCGGTTCGATCGCCGCCGCCCTCGACCTCGCGACCAACGCCGGCACCAAGATGTCGACGGGACGTACCCTCGAGGTCATCGAAGTCGCCGCCGACTACGCGGTGATCAAGGCGACCTACGTCGATGTGGCTGACGCCCATCCATTCTTCTGCAGCCACACCGCGGGCTACTTCGGACTCGTGCCGGAGGTCTTCGGCTGCGAGGGAGTGATCACCGAGCCGGAGTGTTCCGGCCGCGGCGACGACCACTGCATCTACCGGATCGCGTGGTCCGGGGCTGATTCGGCCGGGACCGGTTCCGCGGCCGCCGAGGTCGAAGCGAGCTGCGAGCGCATGGAGAGCTTCGTCGCCCGCTTCGAACAGCTTCATCTCATGGCCACCGAGTTGGCGGGAGAGGACGAACTCGACGGCCTCCTCGACCGCATCACCGAGCGGGCTGGCGTGGCCGTCGATGCCTCGCGCTACCTGCTTGCGGTACGCACTGACGACAGCCATGACGTCAACATCCACTACCGCGGGTTTGACGGCCGTGACTCGGCCGAGCGCTTCGCGAGCCGCCTCCTCGCCGCCGACCTCAACGAGCAGGACGGTCTCCTCGTCGCCGAGGTGGCATCGGCCACCCGCTCTTACGGGCGCCTCGCGGCGATCTATCCCCGGGGATCATCGATCACCGACATGGAACGCCGCTTGCTCCGTGCCTACGCACGCCACGCGGCGGCCGCCCTTGACTCCGTCGCCACTTTGGATACCGCTCGCCGCGACCGTGACAGCGCCGAGGCGCTGCTGTCGCTCGCTCATGCACTTGCCGAAGTCGGCACGAGCGAAGACGTCGCGTACCGGCTCGCCGCCGCGGTACCTGCGGTCGCCGGTTGCGCCAAGACCGCGGTGTGGATGTGGGACCAGGATGCCCAGTCGCTCTCCCTGGCGGCACGGTTCCCCGATCGGGACCAGGCTCCGTCGGTCTCGATTCTCCACGCGGGACAGGTGCCCGCCCTTGCCGACCTCGTTCGCGACCCGGTACCGCGCGTGGTGGCGCTCGAGGACGTCGACGGCGTGGTGCGCAGCATCATGGAAGCCGAGGACCTCGACAACTGCGCCATCGTGCCGATACTGGCCCGCGGCCACTTCCTCGGCGTCGTCACGGCCGGCTTCGAGGAGCGGTTGGAGCCGAGCGTCGCCGCCGACTTGCTGGATCGCCTCCGCGGCCTCGCCGACCAGGCCGCCACCGCGCTCGACAACGGCGCGCTCCTCGACGCCATGCGGCGTCAGGCGTTGCACGACTCCCTCACCGGTCTGCCGAACCGCGCCCTCCTCGCCGATCGGGCCGGCCGTGCTCTTGCCCAGGCGCGCCGGTCCGGTGAGAGCACGAGCCTGCTGTTCGTCGACCTCGACCGCTTCAAGGTGGTCAACGACACCCTTGGCCACGAGATGGGGGACGAGCTCATCCGGCAAGCAGCAGAGCGGCTGGGTGGCTGCGTACGCACATCCGACACGACCGCGAGGATCGGCGGCGACGAGTTCGTCGCCCTCCTGCCCGACACCGACGCCGTGGGCGCCGCGGTCGTGGCAGGCATGATCGTCGACGTGCTCGACCGTCCCTTCAACCTGGCCGGGCAGAGCGTGGCGGTGTCGTGCAGTGTCGGTGTGGCGACCGCGCCCGACGAGGAGGCCGACTACCGCAGCCTCCTGCGGCGCGCCGACGCCGCCATGTACGAGGCTAAACAGCAAGGCGGCGCCCGCTTCGCCCGCCGGGCGCCCGCCGGCGTTACTCAACTCTGATCGAGGCGGTCATACCCGGGCCGGGGTGGATCTCTCAGAAGTAGTCGTATGTGCCCGCCTCGTCGAGTGTCACGTCGAAGGTGGAGCCCTTCGTAGGTAGGCGCCCATCGAAGACGCGCGGCTCGGGCTCTTCGCGCGTTCCCGCCGTGACGGTGTGGTCGATGGCGTCCTTGTTAATGAACGTGATCGTGGAGCCGCGGGGCACCACGATAGGGTCGGGTTGGAACTCGAAGGTCTCCACCGTCACCGTCGAGTCCCGCGTCGCGTCTGCGGCGCCGCCATCGGAGGCGGCGCCGCAGCCGGCGAGGGCGACGGCCGTCAGCAGCACCAGAACCGGTCGAAGCATCGGGCCAGCCACCTCAGTTCGGGAACTTCTCGGGGAACTGCGCCGCGATCGCGCCGGAGAGCGCCTTCGCGGTGCCGGGCATGTGCTGGGCGGCTTCCCGAAGCTCGGGGAAGACGTCGGGGCCGCCGGCGAGCACTGCGTCGATCGCTTCGATCAGCGTGTCGACGTGTACCTGCAGGTTCTCGGCCACGGCATCGGCGGGCAGTTCGCCGCCGGTGGCGCTGTCGATGAAGGCGCCGAAGTCGGCGCGGTAGTCGTCGAGCTCTTGCCGGGCGGTGTCCTGGCGGTCCTGGTCACCGGTGGCGCCGCCGAGGGTGTAGTCGACGAAGAACCCGATGTGCTTGCGCCACAGTTCGAGGAACTGGGCACCCGCGTCGTCGCCATAGACGGAGGCGACCGCCTCCGAGAGCGCAACGGAGTTGGCATCGAGGGCAGTCACCGCGTTGGCGGTTGCAGGTGCCTCGAGGTCGCCGCCGTCGGCGACAGCCTGGTTGATGGCGAGACCAGCCGCATAGACGTGCTCCTGGAGCAGGTGGGTGAGCCCTGCTCGCAGCTCGCTGGCGGGCGCCGCGGCATCGCCCGAGAACATCTCGGGCTTCTGGGTGGCGATGGCGCCTGACAGCGCGGCTGCGGTAACGGGCATGTGGCCGGCAGCAGTCTGCAGCTTCGTGTACACCTCGGGGCTGCCGGCGACCACGGCATCGATCGTTTCGATCAGCGTGTCGACGTGAACCTGCAGGTTCTCGGCCACGGCATCGGCGGGCAGTTCGCCGCCGGTGGCGCTGTCGATGAAGGCGCCGAAGTCGGCGCGGTAGTCGTCGAGCTCTTGCCGGGCGGTGTCCTGGCGGTCCTGGTCACCGGTGGCGCCGCCGAGGGTGTAGTCGACGAAGAACCCGATGTGCTTGCGCCACAGTTCGAGGAACTGGGCACCCGCGTCGTCGCCGTAGACGGAGGCAACTGCCTCCGAGAGGGCCACAGAGTTGGCATCGAGGGTGTCGACCGCGGAGCTCACCGCGGGTGCCTCCATGTCGCCGCCGGCGCCGACGGCCGTCGCGATGGCAGCGCCCGCGAGGTAGACGTGTTCTTGTAGCAGCGAGGTGAGACCAGCCCGCAGCTCGACGGCACCCGCGTCGACCGGTGACGCCGCGTCGCCATCTCCGGTGGCCGCGCCAACTGTGTTGTCGCTCGGTGCCGTCGCGGGTTCGTTGTCGCCGCCGCATGCGGCGCCGAGTAGGCCCAACGCCAATAGCGGTGCCACGATCTTCAGGTATCTGCGCTTCATGTGAGTCCTCCGTGTTGTGTTTGTCGGGCGGACTACGGAGTCAGCGAGGGGTCTGGATGTCGAGGAGTTGCAGCAGCAACATCCGCGGCGGCCAGCGGCACCGAATGAACCGACGATGAGCCTCGAACTCACCAACGCCAGCGACGCCGCCCTGGTCGTCGCCATCGGACGGTGGCGGCAGGACGCCCTCGCCGAGGTCTATCGCCGTCACGGCGGCGCCGTGTTTGCCCTCGCGAGCCGCGTCGCCGGCAGCCGTTCGCATGGCGAGGAGATCGTCCAGGAAGTGTTTCTCCGGCTCTGGGATCGCCCAGAGCGGTTCGACTCGGAGCGGGGGTCGTTGCGGTCGTTTCTCCTCGCCGATTGCCACGGCCGCGCGGTCGACTTCCTCCGAAGCGAGTCGTCCCGGCGCGCGCGGGAAGACCGCGAGCAGGCCTCCCAGGCCAAGGCGGGATACGACCTCGAGCGTGAGGTGTGGGACATCGTCGTCGCGGACAGCGTCCGCGAGGCGCTCGAGGAGCTGCCGGCGACCGAGAGCGAGCCGATACAGCTCGCTTACTTCGGAGGCAAGACCTACCGGGAAGTCGCAAAGATGTTGGGCCAACCGGAAGGAACAGTGAAGGCCCGAATCCGATCAGGATTGCGCCGGCTCCGTGCCGGCCTGAGTGAAACCGGCGTGGGGGAACTGTCATGAACCATCGCGAGACCAGCGAGCTACTCGGCGCTTACGCTCTCGACGCGGTCGAGAGCGAGGAGCGTGCCGAGATCGAGGCTCACCTGGCTGGGTGTCCGCGCTGCCGGGCCGAGGTCCAAGAGCACCGCGAAGCCGCGAGTCTCCTCGCCTTCGCCGGGAGCGACGCACCCGAGCAGGTGTGGGACCGGATCTCCGCGTCGCTCGAAGCGGCGCCGCCCGGCCTCCGGCTCGCGCCGGTATCCGGGGAAGTGCCGGTGCGACGGTCATGGCCTCGACTCGCCCTCGCAGCGGTCGCGGCCGCAGCAGTGGTGGCCTCGGTTCTCGGCGTGCAGGTCCGGAACCAGGACCGCCGGATCGACGAGCTCCAGGCCGCGCTGGCGGACCCGATGGTCGTGGCGTACAAGGAAGCGCTTGAGGACCCTGATTCTGAGGTAATCCAACTCACCTCCGCCGACGGCGAGCTTTCCCTTCGGGGTGCCGTCACGGCTCATGGCGTCGGCTTCGTGCGGACCACCGAGTTGCCGGCGCTCGGCGAAGGCCGCACTTATCAGTTGTGGGGCAGCGACGGCGACCGCCTCATTTCCCTGGGTGTTCTCGGTCGCGAACCACGCGTGGTCACCTTCAGAGCAGAGCAGTACACCTTGTTCGCGATCACCGAAGAGGACGCGCCCGGCGTCGTCGTCAGCGCCAACCCTCCAGTGGTGGCAGGCGGCATCACCTAAACCCAGCGCCGAGCGTCCGATCATGGCTGGCATGCGAGAAGCTCCAGAGCCGGCGAGCCGGCTGGCCCGTCACCTCGGCACCTTCGACGCCGTGGTCATCGGCCTCGGCTCGATGATGGGCGCGGGGATCTTCGCGGCGGTTGGTCCCGCCGCCGCGGCTGCCGGCAGTGGACTGCTCGTGGCGCTCGCCCTCGCGGGTGCCGTGGCCTACTGCAACGCCCTGTCGTCGGCTCAACTCGCCGCGGTGTACCCGCAGTCAGGCGGTACCTATGTGTACGGACGCGCCCAGCTCGGACCGTTCTGGGGATACCTGGCCGGCTGGGGTTTCGTCGTCGGCAAGACGGCGAGTTGCGCGGCTATTGCTCTCACCTTCGGCGCGTACACCTTCCCGGCGCTGCGTCGGCCCCTGGCAGTCGCCGCGGTAGTCGCTCTCACAACGGTCAACTATCGCGGTGTTCGTAAGACGGCCGGTCTGACGCGGGTGATCGTGGGGATCGTGCTGGCATCGCTGGCCGCGGTAGTTACTGCGGCGCTGGCGGGCGGTACGGCGTCGCTCGACCGGCTCGGAGCCATCGCACCAGACGGCGCCGCCGGACTAGGCGGGATCCTGCAAGCGGCCGGCCTGCTGTTCTTCGCCTTCGCGGGCTACGCGCGCATCGCGACGCTGGGTGAGGAAGTGCGCCAGCCGGGACGCACGATCGCACGGGCGATCCCGATCGCGCTCGGAATCGCCCTCGCGGTGTACGCGACGGTCGCCTTCTCCGCATTGCTGGCGGTGGGTCCCGACGTCCTCGCCCGCGCCACCGCACCGCTGGCGGAAGTGACGGTCGCCGGCAGGTTCGACGGTCTGTTGCCCGCGGTGCGAGTTGGTGGTGCCGTCGCGTCGGCCGGAGTGCTGCTCTCCCTCCTGGCGGGGGTGAGCCGCACGACCTTCGCCATGGCCGCGGGCCGGGACCTGCCTGGCTGGCTCGCGGCGGTCCACCCTGTTCGTCGCGTGCCGCACCGCGCCGAGGTCGTCGTAGGTGCGGTCGTGGTCGCCGTGGTGCTCACGGCCGATGTCCGTGGCGCGATCGGGTTCAGTGCCTTTGCCGTTCTCGGTTACTACGCCGTGGCCAACGCTTCAGCGTGGACCCTTCCGCCGTCCCAACGGCGGTGGCCGCGTTGGGTTCCGGCCGCGGGGCTGGTCGGTTGCGGTCTGCTCGCGTTCACGCTCCCGCTCGCCAGTGTCACCGCGGGCGCCGGCGTCCTCGGCGCGGGGGCCGTTGGCGGGGCTCTATTGCCTCGCCTTCGCCGCGAGCCGTAGCCTCGGCTCCATGAAGAAGCTGCTGCTCCTAACCATCCTCATCGGACTCGGCGTCATCGCCGCCCGCAAGCTGCGCACCGAGTAACGCGACGGGGGCGGCGCCTCATGGCGTCGCAGCCACATCCACACCGCGCCTCCAGTGAGGCCGGCGGCAGCAACTGCGCCCGCTGACACCGCGGGTCCGATCGGCATGCGGTCGCGGAGCCGTACCGGTTCTACGAAGTTCCGGACCTCCCAGCCTCGATCGCTCGCGACGCGTGCCAGGCCCCGATCGGGGTTGACGACGACGGGATTTCCGACCGCTTCGAGCATGGGAAGGTCGGTTAGCGAGTCGGAGTATGCCCATGACGCGTCGAGATCGATGTGACGCGCGGCGGCGATCCGTCGCATCGCCGCCGCCTTGTTCGGACCATAGGCGTAGAAGTCGAGCCCGCCCGTGTAGCGACCTTCGGGGTCGATCTCGGCGTCAGTGGCGATTACGTCCTCGACCGCGAGGAACGCAGCCAGAGGCTCGACTATCTCCGCGGGCGAAGCCGACACGATGAAGACGGCGTGGCCCTCACGCCGGTGGAAGTCGATCAGCTCGAGTGCTTCGGCGTAGATGATGGGCTCGACGACGTCCTCGAGGGTTGCCCGCACGACCGACCGCACGTGGTCGCGGCTCCACCCCCTCGTGAGGGCGAGCACCGACTCCCGCATCCGGGCGAGCTTCTCCTCGCTGGCTCCGAGGTGCATGTAGACGAGCTGGCCCCACAGGGCGCGGAGCATGAGCGTGCGCGTTACGAGTCCTTCGGCATAGAAGGTCCGGCCGAAGGCGACCATCGACGCCCGCGCGATGACGGTCTTGTCGAGGTCGAAGAAGGCGGCTTGCATCAGCCGCGCACTATCGGGCCTGAGCCTCGCGGAGCAGCCGCTCGAGCTGTGCCGCGACGAACGTCTCGGCGAATTCGGGCGGGCTGCGCCGGGCCCGCGCCGCGCTCACGATCATCGCCCGAGGCGACAGCACCCGCTGCTCGACCGCCTGCGACAGCATCAGTATCCCCATGAGCAGCGCGAGGGAACCCGGTACGAGGAGCAGCACAACCCAGGAAGTCACGCCCTCCGTTCTTCCCAGGAACTTGAGGCAATAACGATCGAATTCGCGCGGTTATTGCCTCAACGTCGGCTTTCTCTTGTTCGGTGGGGGCGCGCCTCATAGATTCAGCCCACCCTCTTCCCCCGAGAGTCCGCAGCTTAAAGCTGTCTCAGGATGTGGTCCGGGAGGGGTCATGCTGATCGCGTGCTGGTCGGCCAAGGGCGGCAGCGGCACGACCGTCGTCGCATGCGCACTTGCGCTGGTGCTCGCGGAGCGGGCCGAGGTAGTCATTGCCGACCTTGCCGGCGACGTTCCCGCCGTTCTCGGACTCGGTGACGACACCGGTCCCGGACTGAGCGACTGGGTCGCGGCGCCCGACGTCGGACCCGAAGGCCTCGATCGGCTCCAGGTCGACGCGGTGTCCGGAGTGCGCGTCCTCCGCCGGGGACGCGCCGCTCCCGGCTGGGAACAGCTCCACAACGGTGGGGGTGAACGTCTTGCAGCTGGCCTGGCCGGCGCCGGCGACCATGTCGTCGCGGACTGCGGCGTGCTCGCCCCCGATTCGTCGGGCGCCGCCGGGGCCGTCGCGACCGCGGTGGCGGCCGCGGCCGGATTGTCGTTGCTCGTGATCCGGCCGTGCTACCTGGCCCTGCGGCGCGCCCTCGTGGCGCCGGTGCGGGCGTCCGCGGCAGTCGTGGTGTGCGAGCCGGGCCGGAGCCTGCATGCCGGTGACGTCGAGGCCGTGCTCGACACGCCGGTCAAAGCGAGGGTGCCCGTCGACCCTGTTGTGGCTCGCGCTGTCGACGCGGGGCTCCTCGCCGGTCGGGTGCCCGCCCGCCTCAGCCAGCCCCTCCGGCGTGCCCTCCGATGACGGCCCGCGATCAGGCCGGCGACCAGGCCCGCGATCAGTTGCGCGAGCGGATCCGCGCCCGCTTGCTCTCCCGTGGCGACGTCGACGTCACCCGAGCGACGGTCACTGCATTGATCCGCGCCGAAGAGCCCCTGCTGGCCGACGTCGACGCGGCCGCGCTCGCCGACGAGCTGGTCGCCGACGTTAACGGCCTCGGCCCCCTCGACGCCGTCCTCGCCGATCCGACCGTCACCGAGGTGATGGTGACGGCCGGCAGCGTGTGGGCGGAGCGCGCCGGTGAGCTGTGCCCGCTCCCCGAGCCGCTCGGCGCCGACTCGATGAACCGTGTCGTCGAGCGGATCCTGGGCCCCCTCGGCCTGCGCGTCGACCGCACTGCGCCGGTGGTCGACGCAAGACTCCCCGACGGCTCCCGGGTCTGCGTGGTCGTGCCGCCTGTGGCCGTCGACGGCGTGTGCCTGACCGTGCGCCGGTTCGCGCGGGTCCGCGTCCCCCTCTCGTCTTTCTGCGATCCAGCTGTCGAAGCCCTCTTGCGGGCCCTAGTCGCCGATCGGAAGAACGTGCTCGTCACCGGCGGCGCCAGTGCCGGCAAGACCACGCTCCTCAATGCGCTCGCAGGCGAGATCAGTGGGACCGAACGGATCATCACGATCGAGGACGCCGCCGAGCTGCGGCTTCCCCAACCCCACGTGGTGCGGCTCGAGGCCCGTCCGCCCAACGCCGAGGGTGCCGGCGGGGTCTCGGTACGGACGCTTTTGCGAGCCGCCCTCCGCTTGCGGCCCGATCGCATCGTCATAGGCGAGGTCCGCGACGGCGCCGCCCTCGACATGCTCCAGGCGCTCAACACGGGCCACGCCGGTTCGTTCTCGACCTGCCATGCCAATGGAGCAACCGACGCGCTCCGCCGGATCGAGACGATGGCACTGATGGGCGAGGTCGACCTCTCCCTCGCCGCGGTTCGCGAGCAGATTTCCGCAACCGTCGACGTCGTCGTCACCGTGGCGCGCTCCGCCCATGGCGGCCGGCGCGTTGTCGAGGTCGCCGAGGTCGGCGGGGCCGGACCCTCGGGGTGGAGCGTCCACCCGCTAGTCGCCCGCGATGCCGTCGTGGGGACTGCGAAGCGTCCGTCTCGACGAGGCGAGGCCCGGTGAGCACCGCGGTGGCTTTGCTCGCCGTGCTCCTGGTCGGCAGGGCGGCCGGGCCCCTCGCCGAGACGGTCCTCGCCCGCCGCCGCGTCCGCCGCCTCTCCCGACGCCGACCTCCCCTCCAGCCGCCCGAACTTGAGGCAATAACGAACGGAATCCGTTCGTTATTGCCTCAAGTTCGG
>CAZWDB010000027.1:0-43578 GCA_964632885.1 uncultured Acidimicrobiales bacterium
ACCCGTCGATGCCTTGGTGAGCCGTTACCTCACCAACAAGCTGATAGGCCGCGAGCCCCTCCCAAACCGAAATTCTTTCCTCACCAGGCCATGCGACCCGGTGGGGGCATCCAGTATTAGCCCGGGTTTCCCCGGGTTATCCCAGAGTTCGGGACAGGTTGCTCACGTGTTACGCACCCGTTCGCCACTAGGTCTTCCCCGGTGTTGCCACCGGTTGGACCTCGTTCGACTTGCATGTGTTAAGCACGCCGCCAGCGTTCGTCCTGAGCCAGGATCAAACTCTCCATCGAGATCTCACGACTACGGCAGAGCCGCGGTCGCTGCGATCAGAAGAGCCGGCTTCGGGGTTACCCCCTCAGCCAACTGGCACAGAGACGGACTTGGTTGTCCGTTTCAGTGCTTTACTGCTATTGACGGTGACGGCCACATAACGTGGCCTTCACCCGCACTGGCTTTTGGCATTTCCTCTGTTCCGTTTTCAAGGAGCGACCGGCGGAGAGCACGCGACGTACGCGATGAGATCCACCTGCTGGCCGGGGCTTCCGGGAGACTCCCGTGCTTCCCGACGTCGTCCGGAGGGGGCGATGCCGCCGCTCCGAGCGAAGAGTCAGTATAGCGGGGCCGCGCAGTCTGTCAAACGGCTCACGCCAACCCTTCCGGGCTCCCACCGAGCGCTCTTGCAGACTACCCCGCGATTGCTGTCGAGATGCCTCCGCGGTCGCCTCACCGCCGGCGCGACAGGTTGGGGTCACCAGGCACGAACCACCTCCACGGCAGGTCCTTTCCGGCCGAGACGCCGATGCGGGGACTCGTACCCGGATCCGGTGGCGGGGGCGCGCCGTCGTCGACGATGTGAACTCCCGACGCGGCACCGGTCACGAGGTCGGCGCCGTTCTGGGCGCGGTCGATGCCGAGCGCCTGGCACAGCTTGCCCGGACCATTGCAAAGGTCCCGGTCGCCGCGGGCGGCCGGACGGTCACCCCGCATCGCATCGAGGCCCGCAACGGGCGCGCCGGCGCGCAACAGCACCGCCATCGCCGTCCCGTCCTCCCCGCACACCGCGTTCGCGCACCAATGCATGCCGTAGGAGAAGTACACATACAGGTGCCCCGCGGGACCGAACATGATCTCGGTGCGAGGCGTCGGCCCCCGGTAGGCGTGCGACGCCGGGTCATCCGCGCCTGCGTACGCCTCGACCTCGACGATGCGCGCCGCCCTGCCCCCATGCACGAGCACCTTGCCCAGCAGATCGGGCCCCACCGCCCGGGCGTCTCGGGCGTAGAACGATCGAGGTAGCACCGTGCCTGCCATGCCGCTTCTCAGGCGGGCACACGGAGCACGGCCGCCCGCCTCCCGTCCGTTCGCCGCCCGGCCACACCCGCCGCGGCCAGCGCCGTCTCGACCCGACGCACAACGGTCTTCCCGCCGGTTGTCACCACAACGCCACCGGGCTCGAGCAGCGACCGGGCATGTGAGATCCGCACCGCTGCGGCCGCGGCCGGTTCGCTGCGGCGCAGGAGGTCGACGACGAGATCGAAGGGTCCACTGGTCGAACCGCCGAAGTCGACGTCATGGACGAGGGCGGTAGGGGCAGGAAGGTCGTTGCGCACCAGGTTGGCCTCACTGAAGCGGAGCGCGAGCAGGTCCCGGTCGGCGAGCACCAACGAGCGGGCGTGCCCGGTGGCGGCGAGGAAGATCGGAACATGGCCTTGTCCCGGGTTCCATACGGCGATCGCGCCCTCCGGCTCCCTGCCGATGCGGGCCACCAGCTCCGTCGTGTGGTGGGACAGACGCTCGAACTCGGGCACGCCCTCGGCCGCGTCGACGTTCCACGACTGTCCGGACGCCTCGACCACTACCTCCCCGCGGCGATACGACTCCAGCCGCCCGTCAGCGTCTGCTCGTCTCGCGGCCTCCAACCGCGCCGCCGCCGCGGCATCGAACCGCGCGATCGTCACGACGTGGCCGCGATCCGCGACCTCGCGCTCGATCTCCCCGCCGGCGGCCACCAGCGCGTCGGCGACCGCGTCACCGAGCGGATCGACGACGACGAACCCGGCGCGGCCGCCGGGAGTGAGCACACCAGCCGCACCTTGCACGAAGTGCCGGGCCGTGGCCGGCGACGCGTGGCCCGGCACGTTGGCGACCACGACGTCGACAAGGCTCGCTACGTCGTGATAGCCGAGCGAGCCCGCGGCGTCGACCTCCTCGAGGCCATTGGAGTCGGCGTTGCGTGCGGCGTACCGCACCGCGAGCGCGTCCCGGTCGACGAGCAGCGCTCGACCGCTTCCCATCGCGCGCAGTCCCAGCCCGAGCGGGCCATAGCCGCAGCCGACGTCGAGCACCGACGCGCCCGAGAGCGCGTCCCCGAGGACTTCGCCCACCACGCGGAGGAGCAACCGGCTCCCCCGATCCACCTGATGACTGCTGAACAGCTCCTGCGACGTCGCGAGTTCGAGCCGCCGGCCGCCCGCCCGTAGGGCCACGGTGCGGTGGAAGTACGCGTCGAGGGAGGACACGCTACGACGAGCGCATCCCCGGGTGGAGGCGCTCCTCGTCGTCGGCAAGGCGGTCCCTGAACCGGGCGAGCTGGGCCGCAACCGCCTGTGGACCGGCGCCGCCCGGCGACGTGCGCCGCGTGACGGCTACACCCGGCTCCAGGAGGGGCAACGCGTCGGCGCCGAGCGAGGGGTGCGCTTCTACCAGCTCGCGGAGCGGCACGCGCCGCTCGATCGAATCCCGCACCACCCCGCCCACGATGCCGTGCGCCTCCCGAAACGGCACGCCCCGTTCCACCAGAAACTCGGCAAGGTCGATCGCGGCGGCAGTGGGCGCGTCGGCCGCGGCAGCCATCCGCTCGGTGTCGAAGACCGCCGTGGCCAGGAGTCCCCCCAGCGCGGCCGTCGCGCCCGCCACCTGGTCGATGGCGTCGAAGAGCGGTTCCTTGTCCTCCTGCAGGTCGCGGTTGTAGGCGAGTGGAAGGGCCTTCAGTGTCGTGAGCACCCCGGTGAGATGCCCGATGAGACGTCCCGCCTTCCCGCGCGCCAGTTCGGCGATGTCGGGATTCTTCTTCTGTGGGAGCATCGAGCTACCCGTCGCGTAGGTGTCGTCGAGCCGGAGGAAGCCGAACTCCTCACTTGACCACAGCACGACTTCCTCACCGATCCTCGAGAGGTGCACTCCCAACAGCGCGAGGTCGAAGAGGATCTCGGCGACGAAGTCGCGATCGGCGACGGCGTCGAGCGAGTTCTCGAACCTACGGGCGAACCCAAGGTCGGCGGCGACCGCATCGGGGTCGAGGGGAAGCGACGAACCGGCCAGCGCGCCCGCGCCGAGAGGAGACTCGTCCAGACGCTCGCGCGTGGCGAGCAACCGATCCACATCTCGCCCGAGCGCCCAACCGTGGGCGAGCAGGTGGTGGGCGAGGAGCACCGGCTGGGCCCGTTGGAGGTGGGTGTAGCCGGGGAGGTAGGCGTCCTCCGCCTCGGCCGCCCGGTCGAGCAGAACCCGTTGCAGGGCGTGCACGCGGCCCGCGACCTCGAGCACCTCGCGTTTGGCGAACAGCCGCATGTCGGTTGCGATCTGGTCGTTCCTGCTCCGTCCGGAGTGGAGCTTCTGCCCCGGAGCGCCGGCGATCTCGGTGACACGCCGCTCGATGGCGGTGTGGATGTCCTCGTCGGAGGGCGCGAAGCGGAACGTTCCCTCGCGCAGCTCCTCCTCGACCCGGTCGAGCGCGGCCAGGATGATCGAGCACTCTTCTTCGTCGAGGATCGCGGCGCGTTTCAGGCCGCGCACGTGGGCGCGCGACCCCGCCAGGTCGTCGAAGGCCAAGCGGCGGTCGAACGGAAGGCTGACCGTGAAGGCGAGGAGCTCGTCGGCCGGCTTGTCGTCGAAGCGGCCTTCCCAGAGGGTCATTGCCGGTCGCGGCGGGCTTGGGTGGATGCCCAGGTCTCGATGCCCAGGCCCCATAGGCGCACGAAGCCGGCCGCGTCTTCGTGCCGGAAGCTGTCGGCGGCGTCGTAGGTGGCGAGGCCGTAGTCGTAGAGGCTCACGTCGCTTCGCCGGCCGGTGACGTAACACGCGTTGGGCTCGAGATGAAGCCGCACCTCTCCCGTCACGAACCTCTGGCTCTCGTCCACGAAGGCGTCGAGGGCCTCCTTCAAAGGCGAGAACCAGAGGCCGTCATAGATGAGCTCGGCGTAACGGGGCTCGAGCCGCGCCTTTTCCCGAGCGAGGTCGCGTTCGAGGGTGATCGACTCGAGGTCGGCGTGCGCCAGGATCAGCGCGAGCGCGGCAGGACACTCGTAGGTCTCGCGGCTCTTGATACCGACCCGGCGGTTCTCGACCATGTCGATCCGGCCCCACCCATATGAGCCCACAGTGGTGTTCACGGATTCGATCAGGTCGACGAGGCCGAGGGCGACGCCGTCGACGGAAACCGGTATCCCTTCCTCGAACCCGATCACCAGATCGCGAGGCTCGGTGGCCGAGGGGACAGTGAGCTCCCACACTCCGGCGGGCGGCGCCGCCCACGGGTCTTCCATCTCGCCGCACTCGATCGCCCGTCCCCAGAGGTTGTCGTCGATCGAGTACACCTTCTCCTTGGTCGCGGTGATCGGAATGTCGTGGCGGTACGCGTAGTGGATGGCGTCCTCGCGGGTCATGCCCCACGACCGCACCGGAGCGAGGACCTCCAGGTCGGGAGCGAGCGCCCGGGTTGACACCTCGAAGCGCACCTGGTCGTTGCCCTTCCCCGTACAGCCATGAGCGACGGCATCAGCGCCGTGCTCGCGTGCCGCCGCCACCAGATGCTTCACGATCACCGGACGGGACAGCGCCGACACCAGCGGGTACCGGCCTTCGTACAGCGCGTTGGCGCGCAAGGCGGGGGCGACGAAGTCGCGGGCGAACTCCTCCTTGCAGTCGGCGACGATGGCGTCCACTGCGCCCGCGCCCAGCGCCCGTTCTCGGACGCCGTCGAAGTCACCCGATTGGCCGACGTCCGCGGCGAGAGCGACCACTTCGACTCCCATCTCCTCCACCAGCCACCGGACGGCGACGGAGGTGTCGAGCCCCCCGCTGTAGGCGAGCACTACCCGCTTGGCCACACGATCTCCCTTCGAACGGTCCGGTAGGTCTGCTGCGATCCGGTCATCGCGAGTCGATCCCCGCCAGCGCGGCCAGGTAGTCAGCCAGCGCCGACCCTCCCGTAGTCTCCTCGGCCACCACCAAGATGGTGTCGTCACCCGCAACCGTGCCGACGATCGTCTCCAGGCCGGCCCGGTCGAGTGCCGACCCGACCACATGAGCCGACCCGGGTGGGGTCTTCAGCACGACGAGGTTCGCGGAGTGCGCCACCTCGACGACCCAGTCGCCGAGGACCCGCCGCAGGTGAACCTCAGGCGCCAGCTGGTCCTTGGGAAGCTCGGGGACCGCGTACACGGTGTCTCCGCCGGGGACCCTCACCTTGACCGCACCCATCTCCTCCAGGTCGCGGGAGACGGTCGCTTGCGTGGCCTGAACGCGGTCGCCTGCCAGTAGCTCGACCAGCTGCGCCTGGCTCGTGACGGCGTAGTCCTCCAACAGCTTGGCGATGCGATGCTGGCGCTGGGTCTTGCTCACCGGTTCACCTTGCGGCCTCGCCGAGTAGGAACAAGAACAAGCCTCGTATGGCGTGGAGCCGGTTCTCGGCCTGGTCCCACACGGCGCTCTGGGGGCCGTCGACGACGGCCGCGGTGACCTCCTCACCCCGGTGGGCGGGGAGGCAGTGCAGGAAGATGGCGTCGGGCCGCGCCGCGGCCATCACATCGTCGTCGACGGCGAAGCCCCGGAACGCGGCTCGGCGCGCCGCCGCTTCGTCCTCCTGGCCCATCGACGCCCACACATCCGTGTAGACGGCGTGGGCGCCGGCCGCCGCCTCGGCCGGCTTCTCGAAGACGGAGGGCAGCGGGCCCGCCGCGCCGATGCGCGCCAGCGTGGCGTCGTCGGGTCCGTAGCCCCCGGGGCAGGCCAGGTGCATGGTCACTCCGGCCAGCGCGGCGGCGATTCCCAGGGAGCGCGCGACGTTGTTGAAGTCACCGACGTACGCGACCGTGAGGCCATCGAGGCGTCCGAACCGCTGCCGCACCGTGAGAACGTCGGCGAGTGCCTGGCACGGATGCCCGGCATCCGACAACAGGTTGACGGCGGGCACCGAGCTGCCCGCCGCGAGCTCTTCGAGCTTGGAGTCTTCGTAGACGCGGGCGGCGATGAGGGCGTGGTAGCGCGACAGGACCCGTCCCATGTCGGCGATGGGCTCCCGATTTCCGAGCCCCACTTCGTCGCCGCGCATCGTGACGGGATGGCCGCCCAGCTCGATCACCGCGACTTCGGTCGAGTTCCTCGTGCGCAGGGACGGCTTCTCGAAGAGAAGCGCGACGCCTTTGCCCTGCAACACCGGCGGGGGTGACCCCTGCTCGGCGAGGTCGAGAGTGCGTGCGAGCTCACTCGCGTCGAGGTCGTCGACTTCGAGAAAGTGGCGCACCGTCACTGCAGCACCTCGGTGAGGATGGAGAGGGCTTCTGCAATCTCGTCCTCGGACACGATCAGCGGGGGCGCAAGTCGCACCGAGTGCTCGGCCACCGCGTTGACGACGAGGGCCCGAGCCAGGCACTCAGCCACGACCTCCTTGGCAGGCCTCTCCCCCACGTCCACCGCGAGCAGGAGACCGAGGCCGCGGGTGCCGGTCACTCCGGGGACAGCCGCCAGTCCATCCGAGAGCACCTTCCCCATGCGGCCGGCCCGGCCGGGAAGGTCGTCGCTCTCCATCACCTCGAGGACGGCCCGCGCGGCCGACGCCGCGAGCGGCTGGCCACCGAAGGTTGTGGCGTGGTCGCCGGGTTCGAAGGCCGCGGCCACCTCCCCTCGCGCCCAGCACGCGCCGATCGGGACCCCGTTGCCAAGCGCCTTCGCGATCGTGACGACGTCGGGCTGCACGCCGAAGTGCTGAAAACCGAACCAGCGGCCCGTACGGCCGAGGCCGGTCTGGACCTCGTCGACCATGAAGAGGACGCCGCGATCGTCGCAGAGCTGACGGACTCCTTGGAAGTACTCGGTGGTCGCGGGGTTCACACCACCCTCGCCTTGGACGGGTTCGAGGAGGACGGCCGCAACGGTGGGGTCGATGGCGGTTTCCAGGGCGTCGAGATCGTTCCATGCGACGTGCCGGAAGCCCTCCGGCAGCGGTTGAAACGGTTCGTGTTTGGCGGGCTGTCCTGTCGCGTGCAGCGTGGCGAGACTGCGGCCGTGGAACGAGCTGTACGCGCTCACTACGACGTGGCGACCGCGCCCGCCCCACTTCCGTGCCAGCTTGATCGCGCACTCGTTGGCCTCGGCGCCCGAGTTGGCGAAGAAGACTTTCCCGCCGCCACCGGCGTGACGGTCGAGGCGGCGCGCCACGTCAGGGCCCACCTCGGTGCCGAACAGGTTCGAGACGTGCAATAGCGTGCGCGCCTGCGAGCAGACGGCTTCGGCCACCGCGGGGTGGCTGTGGCCCAGCGCGGTCACGCCGATGCCGGACAGGAAGTCGAGGTACTCCTTCCCGGCGTCGTCCCACAAGCGGCTCCCCTGGCCGCGCACGAACGTGACCGGCGGAACCGGGTACGTCGACATCAGTGGGCTGTCAGTCACCAAGGGACTCCCCTCCTGGGTCGGGCGTCTGGCTCACCATCGTCCCGATGCCTTCGGGCGTGAAAACCTCGAGAAGCAGGACATGCGGACGGCGGCCGTCGAGGATGTGGGCGTGTCCGACCCCGTTACGAACGGCGCGGATCGACGACGTCACCTTGGGCAACATTCCCTCGGTCAGCGCGTCGCTGTCGAGCATCGCCTCGAGGTCGTCGGCGGTAATGCTCGAGATGAGCGACGCGGCGTCGTTGACGTCCCGCCGCAACCCGTCGATGTTCGTGAGATACACCAGCTTCTCGGCGCTGAGCGCCTCCGCGACCGCGCCGGCCGCGGTGTCGGCGTTGATGTTGTAGGCCTGCCCAGTCACATCACTTCCGATCGTTGCGATCACGGGAATCAGATCTTCATGCAGCAGCCGCTCGATGATGGTGGGGTTGACGACTTCGACATCGCCGACGTATCCAAGCTCGGGGTCGCGGGCGGTCGCGGTGATCAGTCGGGAGTCCTCCCCCGACAGTCCGACCGCAAGCGGGCCGTGCACGTTGATGGCCGACACGATGTCGCGGTTGACCTTGCCGACGAGCACCATGCGGGCGATGTCGAGTGTCTCGGCGTCGGTAACGCGCAGGCCGTCGCGGAACTCGGGCACCTTTCCGAGACGGCTCATCAGGTGCCCTATCTGGGGGCCGCCGCCGTGCACTACCACCGGCTTCATGCCGACGGTGCGCATCAGGACGATGTCTTCGGCGAAGAGCCCCAACGTCGCGTTGTCGCCAATGGCGTTGCCGCCGTACTTGACCACCACCACCTTGCCCCAGAACCGCCTGATGTAGGGCAGCGCCTCGACGAGGATGCGGGCCTTGGCGTCGGGTTCGAGCACAGGAGCGCCTGTACTCATGAGGTGGCCTTGTTCTCGTCGATGTAGCCGGGACCGAGATCGTTCGTGAGAATCGACGCCGTCCCGAACCCCATGCCCAGGTCGGCCGCCACCTCGATCAGCCGCCCCCGCATGTGCGAGGCGACGGCGTCGCGGTCGTGCTCGATGGCCACGCCTTCGCGGCATACCTCAACGTCGCCGTAGGCCACCGACACGCGATCAGGATCGAAGTCGACCCCCGCGGTGCCGAGCTCGCTCACGATGCGACCCCAGTACGGGTCACCCCCGTGGAACGAGCACTTCACCAACTGGCTCTCGGCGATCTTGCGACCGGCCTGGCGGGCTTCGAGGTCGGAACGCGCCCCTCTCACCTGGACTCTGACCACCTTGGTATGGCCTTCGGCGTCGGCGGCCATCTGCTCGGAGAGGCTCGTGCATGCCAGGAGCAGCGATGTCTCCAACGCCTCGGCTGAGACCGGCGCGGCCCGCCCGCTCGCGAAGACCAGGACAGTGTCGTTCGTCGACTGGGCGCCGTCGACCGACAACAGGTTGAACGAGCGGTCGACCGCGGACGCGAGTGCGGTTCGGAGCGCCGCAGGCTCCACCTCCGCGTCAGTGGTGAGGATCGCGAGCATCGTCGCCATGTTGGGGGCGAGCATCGCCGCGCCCTTGGCCATGCCGCCGACCACGAAGTTGTGACCCTCGATCACGACCTCTTTCGGCTTCGTGTCGGTCGTGAGGATCGCCTGAGCCGCCTGGGCTGCGCCGGAGCGGGACCGAGTTGATGCCAGCGCAGGGATCGTGTGCTCGAACGGGTCGAGTGACAGGGGGATGCCGATGAGACCGGTCGAGCACACCAGCACCTCTTCGGGAAGGCAGTCGAGCTCGGTGGCGACCAGTCCGCAGGCCCCTTCCGCGGTTGCCCGCCCGGCTGCGCCCGTCGCGGCGTTGGCGTTTCCACTGTTGAGGATGACCGCCGCTGCTCTGCCTCCGGTGGACTGAAGGTGCGAGCGCGAGACGATGACCGGCGCGGCAGTCGCCTTGTTGCTCGTGAACACGCCCGCTGCAGGCACCGGTCGGCCGTCATCGGTCGCGACCAACGCCATGTCGAGGTCGGCGGGGACCGCTTTGATGCCGGAGTGGGCACCGGCGGCGGTGAACCCCCGAGCGGTCGTGACGCTCACGGGTACACCCCCACGGTCGGAAGACCGGTCGTCTCCTCCAGGCCGACGGCGAGGTTGGCGCACTGGATCATCTGGCCTGCCGCGCCCTTCACGAGGTTGTCGAGGGCGGCGAGCACTACTACCCAGCCCGTGCGGGGGTCGTAGCGGGCGGTGAGATGCGCACAGTTGGAGCCCAGGGTGTCCTTCGTCGACGGCAGCTCGTCGCTGACAACGACGAAGGGCTCCTCGGCGTAGAAGTCGGCCAGCGTCGCGAGCGGATCAGGTGACGTCGCCGCAGGGCGCGCGTAGCAGGTGGCGAGGATGCCGCGCGTCATGGGAGCCAGGTGCGGCGTGAAGAGCACCCGAGACGCGCCGACGGCTTGTTCGATCTCCGGGGTATGGCGGTGCGTGAGGATCGAATAGGCGCTGAAGTTCTCATTGGCGGTGCCGTAGTGCAGTTGGTGCTTCGGAGTGCGGCCCGCACCCGAGACGCCGCTGGCAGCGTCCACGATGATTCCGGACTCCTCGACCTGGCCCGCGCGGACCAGCGGGGCGAGGCCGAGCGCGGCGCTGGTCGGGTAGCAGCCCGCCGCCGCCACCAAGGTCGCGCCGCGTAGTTCGTCGCGGAACAACTCGGGAAGGCCGAAGCTGGCGTCACCGAGCAACTCGGGCGCGGTGTGCTCCTCGCCGTACCACTGCGCGTAGACAGCCGGATCACGAAGCCGGAAGTCAGCGCCGAGATCGACGATGTGGCCCACTGCCTTCCGCAGCTCGGGCACCAGCGCCTGACTCGAGCCATGGGGCAACGCGAGGAACCCCACGTCGACTCCGTCGAAGGCGGAGAGCTCCAGCGGTGAGAACACCAGGTCCGGGTAGGCGGCCGCCAGGCTCGGGTAGCTGTGCGCGGCGCGGGCGCCTGCCTGGCTGTCGCCGGTGGCGACCACGACGTCGAACTCCGGGTGGGTGGCGAGCAGGCGAAGCAGCTCGGCCCCGACGTAGCCCGACGCGCCCCCGACTCCTACCTTGTACATCGCATCAGCATACACACATGTGAATACTCATGCACGCCCGCTCCGAACTTGAGGCAATAACGCACGAATTCCGATCGTTATTGCCTCAAGTTCGCGGGGTGGGAGGTCTGGACGGCCTCGATGCAGGCGTCGCGGGCCCGGGCGAGCTCGTCGTCGGTGAGGGTGCGGTCGAGGGCACGGAGCCGGAGGCGGTAGGCGAGGCTCCGCCGACCGGGCCCGACCTGGCCTCCTCGAAACACATCGAAGAGGTGGACGGACTCGAGCAGTTCCCCCGCCGCCGTCCGGATGGTGGCTTCGACCCGGCCGGCCGCCACGGTGTCGGCGACGACGAACGCGAGGTCGAGGTCGCTGGACGGAAAGCGCGTAACAGGAGTGATCTCTTCGGGCCGGCGGGGTGCCGCGAGCAGGCGTTGCAGATCGACGTCGATCCATCCCACGCGGCCTTCGAGGTCCCACTGCCGCGCCACGTCGGGGTCGATCTCGCCCACCTCTCCGACGGCCGCGCCCCCCACAAGGACCTTGGCTGTGCGGGTCGGGTGGAGCCCCTCGACCTCTCCCGCCTCGAGCTCGACGTCGACGAGACGAAGACGGTCGACGAGAACGTCCCACACCCGTTTGGCCTCGACCGCACCCTCGCCGTTGGCGATGGCCACGGAGAGCCGTTCCTGCTCATCCGGCAGCGGCGCCGGTTCGGAGGTGCGGCGGTACACGTGGCCTACCTCGAAGAGGCGGGCATCCGGCATCCGGTGGCGCGTGTTGAACTCGAGCGCGCGGAGCAGCCCGGGCCGCAGTGACGTGCGGAGGATCGACTCCTCCCGCACCATCGGATCGGCCGCAGCGATGCCGTCCTCGGGCAGCCCACTGCGTTTGTGGTCGCCGGGGCCGACCAACATGGTGCCCATCGCCTCGGTAACCCCGGCACCGGTGAGGATCTGACGGACGCGGCGCCGATCGCGCTGGTAGGGCGTGAGCGCGCCGACCTGGCTCGTGACCGGAACCGTCCGTCCGAGCTTCGAGTAGCCGTGGTGGCGGGCGACCTCCTCCACGAGATCGATTTCCGCACTCGAGTCGGGGCGGAAGGACGGAACCGTCACGTCGATGACGCCCGCGTCCACCTCGACCGCTCGAAAGCCGATGGGCTCGAGATAGCCACGGACTTGCTCGTCGGAAAGGTTCGTGCCGAGCAGCGCGTTGACCCGCGCCGTGCGCAGTCGGACGGGCGGAGCTGGCTCCTCGGACGTGCGGACGTCGATGAGGCCGGCCGACGGTGTGCCGGCACCGAGCAGTTCGCAGAAGCGGTCGGACGCCCGCTCGATCCCCTCGACGTCACAGCCCCGCTCGAAGCGGGCCGACGCCTCGGTCCGTAGCCCGAGCCGTTTGGAGGTGCGGGCGATCACCATCGGCGTGAAGTACGCGGCCTCGAGCACCACCTCGGTGGTCGACTCCGATATCTCCGATGAGGCGCCACCCATGATCCCGCCGATGCCGATGGGGTTGCCCTCGGCGTCGCAGATGAGGCAGTCGTCACCGTCGCCCAGCCGCCGTTCGACCTCGTCAAGGGTGACTAGCACCTCACCCGGCTCCGCCCGCCGCACGACGAACCCGCTGCCCGGGAGGAGGGCGCGGTCATAGGGGTGGGTCGGCTGGCCGAGCTCGAGCATCACGTAGTTCGAGACGTCGACGACGTTGTTGATCGGACGCATGCCGGCGAGGGCGAGGCGCCGCGCGATGTGGTCGGGTGAGGCCCCGACCTGCACCCCGGTGATGACTCGGGCGGTGAACCGAGGGCACAGGTCGGGGCATGACACGACGACGCTCGTGAGTTCGGCGGTTTTGGTCGCTCCCGGAGTGATCGCCGGCTCGGGCAGCGTGAACGGAAGGCGCAGCCACGCCGCCAGGTCACGAGCGACTCCGGCCACAGACATGGCGTCGGGACGGTTTACGCCGATGTCGAGGTCGAAGACCACGTCGGACGCGACCCCCAGGGCTTCGGCGAGCGGCGTGCCCGGTTCGGCCTGGCCGCTCAGGACATAGATGCCGGACCCATCGTCGGACAACCCCAGCTCGCGACCTGAGCACAGCATCCCGTTCGACCACTCGCCCCGCACCTTCCGCCGTTCGATCGTGAGGTCGATCTCGGGCAGGTGGGTGCCAGTGGGTGCGAGCGGCACTCGGTCGCCGGAGGCGAAGTTGAACGCCCCGCACACGATCTGCAACGGATCGCCCCCACCGGCGTCGACTTCCACGAGTTGCACGCGGTCGGCGTTGGGGTGCGGCCTGGTGGAGAGCACCTCGGCCACCACGACACCTTCGATGCCGCGGCCGGTCTGGCGCACCCCGTCTACCACCATTCCCAGGTCGTTGAAGGAGTCGACCAGGGTCTGGAGGTCGGCCTCGATCGGCGCGAAGTCACGGAGCCAGGAGAGCGGGACGAGCATCGTTGGGCCTCAGAACTGGGACAGGAAGCGGAGGTCGTTGTCGAGCAGCACCCGCATGTCGGGTATGGCGTGGAACACCTGCAGGAGGCGGTCGATACCGAAGCCGAATGCGAATCCCGACCACTCTTCGGGGTCGATGCCGACTGCCGAGAAGACGTTCGGGTGCACCATGCCGCAACCGCCCAGCTCGAGCCAGCCGGTGCTCGAGCAGGTGCGGCATCCGCTGCCGGTGCATATCGGGCACGTGATCTCGAACTCGGCCGAGGGCTCCGTAAAGGGGAAGTAACTCGGTCGGAGCCGGGACGTGACGTCGGGCCCGAAGTAGGCATGAGTGAACGTCTCGATCGTGCCGGCGAGGTCAGCGAAGGTGATGCCGCGGTCCACCACGAGGCCTTCGATCTGGCTGAAGCCGGGAACGTGCCGGGGATCAGGCGTGTCCTTGCGGTAGACCCGCCCGGGCATCACCGCGTAGATCGGCGGCGGCTGAGACTGCATCACGCGGATCTGCACAGGCGAGGTATGGGTGCGCAGCAACGTCGACTCCGGCTCACCCCAATCGAGATACAGAGTGTCGTGGGAGGCGCGTGCCGGATGGGCGGGCGGGATGTTGAGCGCTTCGAAGTTGTGCCAGTCGGTCTCGACCTCGGGACCCTCCGCCACCGCGTAGCCCATGCCGATGAAAGTGTCCTCGAGGCGGTCACGCGTCTGGGTGACGGGGTGCTGGCGTCCCTGCGTCGGTCCGGGCAGGACTTCGGTCAGATCGAGCCGGTCGGCCTCGAGGCGGCGGGCCCGCTCGGTCGCCTCCAACGCCGCCCGCGCGTCGAGGAGCACCTCCCGCAGCCGGGTGCGCACCGCGTTGAGAGCAAGGCCGGCGTCCTTGCGTTCCTCAGCCGGCAGGCCACCGAGGCCTTTCTGCAGCGCGGCTATCCGGCCGCTTCGTCCGAGGAGCTCGGCCTCGATTTCAGCCAACTCGTCGAGGGTGCCCGCACCGCGCAGGCGGCTTGCACCTTCCTCCTCGAGTTGGGGGAGGGCCTCGTAGCTCACCTCGGACGTCATCCGCCGTGGATGTCCTCGAACGCAAACCTCGGCAGCGTGAACATGAATGTGGTGCCCGCGCCCGGCACAGACGCGGCGGTCAACCGGCCGCCGTGCGCCTCGACCAACCCTCGGCTGATCCAGAGGCCGAGGCCGGACCCCGTCGGCCTTCCGAGCTCGCGCCGGAAGAACTTCGTGAAGACCTTGGGCAGGTCGGCGGCCGGTATGCCTTCACCCTTGTCGATCACCGACAGCGAAACATGGTCGTCGTCGGCCGCCCCGACCATCTGCATCCCCTCCGCGGATCCGTACTTGCACGCGTTCTCGACAAGGTTGGTGAGCACCTGTTCGAGCTTGTCAGGGTCGGCATACACAGGAGGAAATTCGTCGGGGAACGACATGGTGACGTCGACGTCGTGATACGAGAACCGCACCTTTTCGATCACCGACTGCGCCAGTGCGGGCAACGACACCATCTGCCGCCGGAGCACCAACTTGTCGGTCTCGAGCCGGCTGATGTCGAGCAGCTCGGTGATCAGGCGATGCACCCGATCGGCGTCGTGGTTCACCTGATCGAGCATGTCGCGCTTCTTGTCGTCGGCGATGCGATCCCACCGGCTTAACAGGAGACTGGTGTAGCCCTTGACCGACGTGAGCGGGGATCGCAGCTCGTGGCTCACCGTGGACACGATCTCGATGCCCGACGTCGCCTTGTGCACGCGCTTGCCCGCCTCGCGCAGCACGAGGACTGCCCCCTGCAGCACGCCGTCGTCGTCGCGCTGGTAAGACCCGGTGACAAAGGCGCGGAGGTTGGCCCCGTCGGCTCGCAGGAGGAGCATCTCCTGCTCTGGCATCGACCGCACCGACCGCAACCGGGCGGCCGGATGCCAGCCGTTGGGCCAGATCGGTCGACCGTCGACGGTGCGAGGTTCGAGGACAGCCGCCGCGTCGCGACCGAGCAGGTCACGCGGCGTGAAACGCGTGAGGGCCGAGGCCGCCTCGTTGACGGCCACGATGCGGCGATCACCGTCGAGTTGGATCACTGCGTCGGGAATGAGGTCGATCAGTTCCACGGCACCTCGCCCCCTCGGGACGTTCCCGGTGCCTCCTGCCGCTGGCGTGCCGCCTCGAAGCACAGCACCGACGCGGCCATGGCGACGTTGAGGGAGTCGACGCCTCCCATCATCGGGATGCGGACCCGTGTGTCGAGGACGCCTGCGACGTCCGCGGTACCGAGCCCCCGAGCCTCGTTGCCTACGACCAATGCGAGCGGTCCGGTGAGATCGGCGTCGGTGTAGGAAGTTGCCGCACGCGGGTCGGCGCCGACCCGCTGCATGCCCCAGGATCCGACGGTCGTCAGCACGTCGACCGGGTCACCTCCGGCCACCACGTCGACTCTGAAGATCGCTCCTGCCGAGGCCCGCACCGTCTTCGGGTTGAACACGTCAACCGTTCCACCGCAGCAGACTACCCCGCCCACTCCTGCAGCCCGGGCGGCGCGGAGCAACGTGCCTGCATTGCCCGGATCGCGTACGTCGACACAGATGAGCAGGAAGTCCGTCCCGTGCAAGCTCTCGAGCGCTACGTCGACGGTGGGCACGACGGCGAGCACGGCCTGGGGCGTTACGACGTCGCCGATGCGTTCGAGGACGCCGGGCGCAAGCACCGAAACCGGTAGCCCGCGGCGCCGGCACTCCTCGACTATCGGCAAGCCGGTGCCTTCAGCCGAGGCGTACACCGCCTCTACCGCGACGTCCGCGGCCAGCGCCTCGGCCAGCAGCGTCGGTCCCTCGACTACGAAGCGTCCCGCCGCCCGCCGCTCCGACGGGCGGGCGAGGAGCCGGCGGACCTGCTGGACGGCGCTGTGCCGGTACCCGAGCGGTGCCTCAGCTGGCGACGCCGTCCTCCGCGACGGGGGCACTCTCGGCCGGTTCATCCGCGGACTCGGACTCATCGGCGGACTCATCCGCGGACGTTGCCGTGCCCGAAGTTGTGCTGGCCGAAGTTGTGCTCGCCGAACTTGTGCTCGCCGAACTTGTGCTGGCCGGAGCCGCGCCCGATTCCGTGGCGCTCCTCGCCACTTCGACCAGCGCGGTGAATGCGCCGGGATCAGTGACGGCGAGGTCGGCGAGTATCTTCCGGTCGACTTCGACCTCGGCCCGGCGCAGCCCGTTGATCAGCCGGCTGTAGCTCATGCCGTTCTGGCGAGCCGCCGCGTTGATCCGCTGGATCCACAGCTGGCGGAAGTCGCCCTTGCGTGCCCTGCGGTCGCGGTAGGCGTACTGCAGGGAGTGCATGACCTGCTCGTTCGCCGACTTGAAAGAGCGGCTCTTGTTGCCGTAGTAACCGCGGGCCTGTTCGAGTACCGCTCGGCGGTGCTTCTTGCCGTGGACAGCGCGCTTCACTCTCGCCATGGGGGCTCCTTTCGTCTGGGGGAAGGCGGGTGGGGTTGAGAGACCCTCAGGCGCCGAGAAGTCGACGGGCTTCCTTCTTGTCGGCGCCCGTGACCTCGACCTCCTTGGAGAGACGGCGAAGCCGGTTCGAGGACTTCTTGCCGAAGAGGTGGTTGTTGTTGGCGCGCCGGCGCATCAGCTTGCCGGTACCGGTGATCTTGAACCGCTTGGTAGCGCCCTTGTGTGACTTCATCTTCGACATCGTCTCGTCTCCCTGTCCTCTGGTGCCCTCTCCTGCGCGGTGTCAGCCCACGGCTCAGCCCACTGCCTGCTCCGGTGGCTCCTCGCTGGAGGAGCTCTTCTGTTGGGCCTCGTGTTTGGCCCGCTTCTTCTTGTCGGGTGCGAGAACCATCGTCATGTTCCGCCCGTCGAGCCGGGCCGCCGCCTCCACTTTGCCGACTTCGTCGGATCGTTCGGCAATGCGGTCGAGGATCTCCCTGCCGAGGTGCGGGTGATCTACTTCCCGGCCCCGGAACATGATGGTGATCTTCACCTTGTGGCCTTCGGAGAGGAAGCGCATGACCTTGCGGGTCTTCGTGTCGAAGTCCCCAGGTCCGATCTTGACCCTGTACTTCATCTCCTTGACGGTGACGTTGGTTGTCTTGCGCCTTGATTCACGAGCTCGCTGAGCCGCCTCGAACTTGAACTTGCCGTAGTCCATGATCCGGCAGACGGGCGGGTTCGCCTGGGCCGCTACCTCGACAAGATCGAGATCGGCGTCCCTTGCGATCTGTAACGCTTCGGGAAGGGGACGTATCCCCAGCTGGCCGCCGTCGGAATCGATCAGGCGGACTTCCCGAGCTCGGATCTTGTCGTTGATTCTCGGCTCAGTGGTGCTAGGCGCAGCTATCGGGCATCACTCCTGTTGTTCTCCTTCTCCGCCCTGACGCGAGTCGGGGCAGGCGCTGGAAAGCAACGCCCGCCCCTGGCGGCCATTCGACCCGGTTAGCTCGGCCCGTAGGCTTGACGCCGGGTGGGGGCTCGGCGGCCCCGCTTTCCGTGTTCTGTTGTCGTTCTAAGGTACCTCACATGAGCAGCATCTGGACACCTGGCGGCGAGCGACCCGTCGGCGACGACCGGCCCGGACGCTCCGCGGCGCCGCCCAACCGCGACCAGGGCGCCGCACCGCCGGGCGACGACGACGAAGAGCTGACCCCCGAAGAGGTCGAGCAGCGCATGGCCCAGCTCCGCGAGGAGCTCGCCCAGACGCCGGCCCGGGACGTCGTCGCCAACCATTGCCTCGGCCTCTTCGAGCTCGCTGCGCTGCACCTGAGCATCCAGCCGCCGCAGCTGGAGGAGGCCCAACTCGCGATCGACGCCCTCGGCGCCCTGATCGAGGGCCTCCCCGGGCGGTTGGGCGACCAGGAAGCCCAGCTGTCCGAGGGCCTCGCCCAGCTCCGCCTCGCCTTCGTCCAGATCCGCGGCGCCTCCACCGGCGAAACTTGAGGCAATAACGATCGAATTCCGTTCGTTATTGCCTCAAGTTCGGGTGGTGCGGTGGCGGTCAGGCGGAACTTGAGGCAATAACAGTCGAATTCCGTTCGTTATTGCCTCAAGTTCGCGTGGAGGAGGAGTTCGGGGGCGCCGCGGGCACCTGTCACCGGGCTGTCGATGGTTGCGACGACGGTCCACCCCGCCGCGGCCACGCCGGCGGTGGCGGCCGCGCGGGCATCCTCGAGGCTGTCCCGATCGGCCGGCGCCCGTCCCAGGCCGAGCTCGAACATCGGCTTGACCAGAGCCACGAGCGTCGCATCGGGCGCGAGCCTGACCCGCGTGAGCTCGGGTACGGCGCGGGCCAGACTGAGGTAGGAGAGGTCGAGGGTCACGACGTCGACGACGTCGGGCACCAGCTCGTGGTCGAGCACACCGATGTTGGTGTCTTCGAGGTTCACGACCCGCGGGTCCTGCTGCAACGAGCCGAGCAGCTGGCCGTGGCCGGCGTCGACGGCATACACCCGCCGGGCACCGGCGCCCAGGAGCGTGCGGGTGAACCCTCCGGCCGCGGCCCCCGCGTCGAGCGCGACCTTGCCCTCGACGGCGACCGCGAAGGCCGACAGCGCCGCCGCAAGCTTGGCCTCCCCGCGCAGCGGTGCATCCTCGGATACGACGATCGACGCGGACGGGTACACGAGCGAGGCCGGGTTGGTCACCACGGATCCGTCGACCCGGACAGCACCACCCTCGATGACACCGGCGGGATCGTGGAGCTCGGGGCGGGCCTGGGCCAGCAGCTCCCGCAAACGACGGCGCCGGGGCCGGCTCACGTGCGTAGGGGACGTACCGACACAGTGCGGACCGCCTCGACGACCTCGGTGGGCGCGCCGCAGCCGCCGGTCGTCACAGTGGCGCGCGCCGTGAACACGCCCCTCCGCTCATAGGTGTGAGGCAACACCACGTCCTCGGCGTTCGGGCCGTCGCACAACTCCGCCGCAGCCTCAACGTCAGCCTCAGTTCCGGGCTCGGCTTCGTGAACAGTGTTGGTGCCGTCGCCGAAGTCGAACTCGATGCGGCGCAGGATCCCGTCGGTGTCTCGAACCGAGACCCGGTACTCGACGACCTCACCCGGCTCGGCCCGTCGCGGGCCGAGGATGTCGGCCCGGGCACCCGGTCGAGTGTTACCGAAGATGGCGATGCCGACGATGGCGGCCAGCACGAGCGTGATGCCGCCCAAGAGGAGTAGTGCCTGCCGCGACGTGGTCATGACGGAGTGAGGCGCGCCGCCTCCCACTGGCCGAGATGGCCCGGCTCCAGCAGGAAGACCACTCGTGTTCCCTCATCGATCGCCCGACTGCCGCCTGCGATCTGGGTGCAGTGGAAGAAGTGCTCCCGGCCGTCGTCGTCGCGCACCGTGCCGAACCCGACCTCGGGGTCGAAGGCGGCCACCACGCCCGCCCTCACCGTTGCACCCGCATCAGTGGATGATCTTGGAGAGCGGGAGCTCGATGATGTCGGTGGCACCGTGGTCTCGCAGGTCGGGGATGAGGGTGTTGATATCCCTCTTGGGCACGACCGTCTCGACCGCGTACCCGTCTTCGCCGAAGAGCTTCGACACCGTCGGCGACTTCATCGCGGGGAGGAGCTCGATCACCCGGGCGAGATCGGCCTCCCCCACGTTCAGTTTGACGAGGACTTTGCCCCGCGCTTCGAGGGTGCCCTGCAACAGCGTCATCACCTGATGCATCGCGTGGCGCTTCGCCTCGTCGCGGTAAGAGTCGGCGTTGGCGACCAGCTCGGTGTGGCTCACCAGGATGGTGTCGATGATGCGCAGCCCCGCCGCCCGCAGGGAGCTCCCGGTCTCGGTGAGGTCGACGATGCAGTCGACGATGTCGGGAACCTTGGCCTCGGTCGCCCCGTACGACAGCTGGATGTCGGCCTCGATTTCCTTCTCCTCGAAGAAGCGGCGTGTGAGCGACGGGTACTCGGTCGACACCCGAACCCCGGACGGCAGGTCGCCCACCCGCTGGTACGGCGAGTCGGAGGGGACGCAGACAACGATGTGCACCGGCCGGGCGGTGGCCTTCGAGTAGTGCAGCTCGCCGAGGCTCACGACGTCGCTCGCGGTCTCCTCGATCCAGTCGCGGCCGGTGATGCCGAGGTCGAAGATCCCGCGGGCCAGATAGCGCGGGATCTCCTGGGGTCGCAGGATGCGCACCTCCTCGACACGCGGGTCCTCGATCGTGGCGGCGTACTGCCGGTCGTCCGAGCGGAGGATCGCCAGGTCGGCGTCCTCGAACAGCTTGAGGGTCTGGGCCTCGAGGCTGCCCTTCGGCAGGACGAGCCGCAGCTTGGCGGCGCTCACCCGCCACCCTTCGGGATCTGCCGCATGACGTCGGCGGTCTCGATGGCGGCCATGGCGGCTTCGAAGCCCTTGTTGCCCGCCTTGGCACCGGCCCGCTCGATCGCCTGCTCGACGGTATCGGTCGTGAGGACGCCAAATATCACCGGCACCCCGGTGTCGAGCTGAGCGCGCTGGATGCCGGCGGCGCACTGGCCCGCGACGTGCTCGTAGTGACCGGTGGCACCCCTGATCACCGCGCCAACGCAGATCACCGCGTCGTAGTCGCCGGTCTCGGCGAGGCGCTTCGCCGCGAGGGGGAGTTCGAAGGCGCCGGGCACCCATGCCACGTCGACAGACGCGGCGTCGACGCCATGGCGCGCCAGGCCATCGTGGGCGCCGGACAGCAGCCGTTCGGTGATGAAGTCGTTGAACCGGCTGCACGCGATCGCTATCCGCAACCCGTCGCCGCGGAGCTGGCCGTTATAGGACGTCATCGAGACCCTCCAGCAAGTGTCCGAGCCTGTCGCGCTTGGTGCGCAGGTAGTTGATGTTCTCAGGATTGGGGACGGTCTGCAGCGGCACCCGCTCGACGATCTCGAGACCGAACCCCTCGATTCCCCCGTACTTGCCGGGGTTGTTCGTCATGAAGCGCATAGTGGTGACACCCAGGTCGACCAGGATCTGGGCGCCGATACCGTATTCGCGGCTGTCGACCGGCAGCCCCAGTTCGATGTTGGCGTCGACCGTGTCGCGCCCCTGCTCCTGCAGGCTGTAGGCCCGGAGCTTGTGGGCAAGGCCGATGCCGCGACCTTCGTGGCCGCGCAAGTAGACGATGACCCCGCGCCCCTCCTCCTGGATCAGCCGCGCGGCGTCGTCGAGTTGGGGACCGCAGTCGCAACGCATCGAGCCGAACACGTCGCCGGTGAGGCACTCGCTGTGAATGCGCACCAGGACGTCCTGTTCGCCCCGCACATCGCCCTTCATGATGGCCAGATGCTCGGCGCCGTCGACCAGGGACTCGTAGGCGTAGCCGGTGAAGTCGCCGTACGGAGTAGGGACGCGGGCCTCACCGACGCGGCGCACCAGCTTTTCGCGCCGACCGCGATAGCGGATCAGGTCGGCGATCGAGATCATCAAGAGCTCGTGCTCCTGCGCGAAGGCCTCCAGCTGAGGCTGACGCGCCATGGTGCCGTCCTCGTTGACGAGCTCGCAGAGCACCCCGGCCGGGTAGAGCCCGGCCATGCGGGCGAGGTCGACGGCGGCTTCGGTGTGACCGGCCCGCTTCAGCACTCCGCCTTCGCGAGCACGCAAGGGGAGGATGTGGCCCGGGCGGGCGAGGTCACCCGGTTTGGTCGACGGATCGATGAGCGCGCGGATGGTGAGCGCCCGGTCGAAGGCGGAGATGCCGGTGCTCGTGCCGTGCCGATAGTCGACCGTGACGGTGAATGCGGTGCGCTGCGACTCGGTGTTCTCGCTCACCATCAGCGGCAGGTCGAGCTCGTCGAGGCGATCGCCCGTCATCGGCACGCAGATCAGCCCGGAAGTGTGGCGCACGAAGAACGCGATGCTCTGGGTGGTGGCGTACTCGGCCGCCATGATGAGGTCACCCTCGTTCTCGCGGTCTTCGTCGTCGACGACGATGACGATCTCACCTCGACCGATCGCCGCGATGGCATCTTCGATGGACGCGAACGGCATCAGGCCCTCCCCTGCTGGTCGGCCAAGAGCCGTTCGATGTACTTCGCGAGGATGTCGACCTCGAGGTTCACGCGGTCACCCCGCGTGCGCTGGCCGAGTGTCGTCACAGCTGCAGTATGCGGGATAACGGCCACCGTGAACCCATCCGGCAGCGGCTTCACCACGGTGAGGGCACATCCGTCAACGGTTACCGACCCCTTCTCGACGACGTAGCGCAGCAGGTCGTCCGGCATCCGTACCCTCATCTCCGGAGCGGGATCGACGACCTCGCCGACCGCGTCGACATGGCCTTGGACGATGTGGCCGTCGAGTCGTCCGCCGGCCCGAACCGGCCGTTCCACGTTCACGCGATCGCCCACCCGCAGGTCGCCGAGGTTGGTGCGGGCGAGGGTCTCATCGACGACGTCGACGTCGTAGGAGCCCTCGTCCACGCGGACGACCGTGAGGCAGCAGCCGTTGTGGGCTATGGAGTCCCCCACCCGCAGTCCGTCCAGCACGACCGACGCCTCGAAGGTGAGGCGGCAGTCGACCCGATCTCGTAGCCGGGCGGTCTCCTCCACGATGCCGGTGAACATCAGGCTGCCTCCACGTCGATCCGAAGATCGTCACCAAGCCGCTCGACGGCGACAACCCGACCCCGCCAAACCTCGTCGATGGTTGGGGCGCCCGGTCCTGTGAACAGCCCCCGCCCATCGTCGCCGCCGAAGAGCACGGGTGCCATGTAGACGACATAGCGGTCGACGTGGCCACCCCGGTGGAAGCTCCCCGCCACCGTCGCGCCCCCTTCGACGAGCAGTTGCACCACGCCGCGACGACCGAGATCGACGAGTACGTCGTCGAGGTCGCCGCTGACTTCGAGGGCCGGCTGCACTTTGGCGCCAGACGGCACGCGACCAAGGACGACTCTTAGGGGGTCGGGCCGGGGCGGGACGGCGCCATCTCGGTCGATCAGCCGCGGCGTCAACGCAGGATCGTCGGCTCGCACGGTGGCGGCGCCCACGAGGATGGCGTCACTCTCGGCCCGGAGCCGGTGGGCGTCGCGCCGGGCAGCCTCACCAGTGATCCACTGGCTTGTGCCATCCGGAGCCGCGGTGCGGCCGTCGAGGGAGGCAGCCAGCTTCAGCACGACATAGGGCAGGCCGGTGCGACGATGCTTGAGGTAGGGCGCGAGTTGCCGTTCGATCTCGGCGGCTTCGACGCCGACCTCCACGTCGATGCCAGCCGCCCTCAAGGTCGCGATGCCCTTGCCGCTCACCTGCGGATCAGGGTCCTCGATGCCGACCACGACGCGCTGGACGCCCGCGGCGACGATCGCATCGGCACACGGCGGCGTGCGCCCGTGGTGCGAGCACGGCTCGAGGGTGGAGTAGAGCGTGGCACCCCGGGCCCGGTCACCGGCCGCCTGCAGGGCGACCGCCTCGGCGTGGAGCCCGCCCGGCGGCTGGGTCGCCCCCTCATAGCCACCATCGATCACGCAGCCGACCCATGGATTGGGCGACGTCATGCCCCGAACGGAGGCGGCCAGCTCGATAGCTCTGGCCATGGCGGCCCCGTGGTCGACGTTCGTTCCCGGTCTCATAGCTGGCTCGACAGGCTTGCTTCTTGCTCCAGGCCCGCTCACGGGCTTGCTCTCCCGGCCAACCGGTCGAAATCGATCCGGTCGTGCCGATAACGACCGAGCTTAGCCCGTCAGTGCGAAGTCGGCCCGTCCGACAGGAGCGCCAGGGCGTGGGGCACGACGTCGATGACCGCCTCGAGGCACTCCTGAGCGCCCTTCGGAGATCCCGGCGTGTTCAAGACGATCGCCTCTCCGATGGTGCCGGCGACGCCGCGTGACAACCGGCCGAGCGGGCTGACGAGCCGCATTGCCTCCGCAAGCCCGGGCGCCTCGCGGTCGAGGACGGCCTTGGTGCCTTCGGGGGTGAGGTCGCGGGAGGCGAAGCCGGTGCCGCCCGTCGTGACGATGAGCCCCCCGAACCCTTCGGCCATGGCGCGCAACGCGTCCGCGACCGTGTCGACGCCATCGGCGACAACGCGACGGTCGACCACTTCGAGGCCTGCGGTGGCAAGCGCCTCTTCGAGGACCGCGCCCGACTTGTCTTCACGGGTGCCGGCCGCGACGCCGTCCGACACCGTGAGCACCTTCGCCCTCATGCCCGCCGCTGGTCGATGCGGTACGAGGAGACTCCCTCGTCAAGCTTGGCGGCTTCCTTCATCTCGGCGGCGGTGGAGGCTGCCTCGCCCCGTGACGAGATCGCGCGGAGGCTCGTGGTCGCCACGCCGATCGAGATCGTCATGATGCCCACCTTCCGACCCTGACCCCGCCGGTCGTCGACCTCGATGAAGCCGCGCTCCCGGTCGCTCGCGTCGTAGAGCTCGGGAGCCCTCCGGGCGAATCTCTCGATGACGTCGACGCAGAACTCCTCTACGTGCGCCGGGTCGATGATGACGACAAAGTCGTCGCCTCCCACGTGACCGAGGAACTTCAGCTCGCTCGGCGAGGCGGCGACGGCGTCGGCCATGACGTCGGCGGCCGCACGGATCGCGTCGTCGCCGCGCAGGAAGCCGTACCTGTCGTTGTAGGACTTGAACCGGTCGAGGTCGAGATGGGCGAGGGCGAAGTCGGCCCCTCCCGTGATCAGCTCGTCGAGGCGCCGGGTGATCTCGCTGTTCCCGGGCAAGCCCGTAAGGGGTGAGATGTCGCGGAGTTGCCGGCTCCTCCGCAGCGCGGCGCGCACGCGTGCAACCAACTCGGGAGGATCGAAGGGCTTGGCGATGTAGTCGTCGGCGCCGGCGGTGAGGCCGAGCACGGTGTCGGCCGACAACGACTTGGCGGTGAGCATGATGACGGCCGAGTGCGAGGTGCGCGGATCGCTGCGCAGCCGCTTGCACACCTCATATCCGTCGAGGCCCGGCATCATCACATCGAGCAACACTGCTTCCGGACGTAGCTGACGGGCCAGCTCCATCGCTTCCTCGCCGTCGTGGGCTACGTGGACGGCGAATCCCTCGAGGCTGAGGTTGAGCTCGACATAGCGCGCGATGTCGTAGTCGTCATCGACGACGAGAATCTTCTGCATGCTGGGTTCGTCAGAAGTGGGCTTGTCGTCAGGCATGAACCCGCTCCGCCGCGACTCTGATCGAGTGCGCAGCCGCGAGGGGATCGGCGGCGCCGAAGATGGCGCTGCCGGCGACGAAGACTGTCGCGCCGGCCTCCGCCGCCGCGGGCGCGGTGTTCACATCGATGCCGCCGTCGACCTGTATCGGCAGCTTCAGGCCTCGGGCGTCGATCGCCTCTCGCGCCGCCCGCACTTTCGGGAGGACGTCGGCGATGAAGGACTGCCCTCCGAAGCCCGGGAACACGGTCATGAGAAGCAACAGGTCGAGGTCGGCCAGAAACGGTTCGAAGGCTTCGAACGGCGTGTCCGGGTTCACCGCCAGTCCGACGTCGAGACCGAGGGCGCGCATCTCAGCGATCAGACTCGCGGTGTCGTGCACTTCGACATGCACGGAACAGCCGTCGGCTCCTGCCTTGCGGAACGCTTCGAGGTAGTCGCCCGGATCGGTCATCATCAGATGACAGTCAAAGTACAGGTCGGTGTGGCCACGTAGCGATCGCACCACAGGTGGGCCGATGCTGAGATTTGGTACAAAGTGGCCGTCCATGACGTCGACGTGAAGCGTATCGGCCTCCGCCTTCACGCTTTCGATCGCCGCCGCCAGGTCGGCGAAGTCGGCGGACAGAATCGACGGCGCGATCTTCACGGACACGGGCCCAGGTTATCGGCGCGTCGCTCGCAGCCGGAGGACGTACATGCCATCCGCACCGGCGTCCTGGGGCAGGAGTCGGGCACCCCGTCCGAGGCGCCGCCACGGCCGCGAGGGGGGTTCCTCGGCAACCAGGTGAGGATGGTCATGCAGGAGCCACCGGTCGATCTGCTCGGTCTCCGCTCGCGTGAGGGTGCAGGCCGAGTAGACGAGGACCCCGCCCGGGCGTAGTAGCGGCACCGAAGACGAAATGAGCTGGCGTTGGAGGTGCTGGAGGGCTTCCACGTCACCCGGCGCGATCCGCCAGCGTGCGTCGGGGCGGCGCCTGAGCACGCCGAGACCCGAGCACGGTGCGTCGACGAGGACCCGGTCGAAGCTGTGCTCACGCCAGGGAGGACGTCGCGAGTCCGCCGTGACCGCGGCAACATCCGGCGAACCGACCCGCGCCGAGTTGGCCGCGATCAGCGCGGTCCGAGCCGGATTCACGTCGACAGCCCCGACGAACGCGGGGTGGGAGGAGGCCATCAACGTTGCCTTGCCACCGGGCGCGGCGCATGCGTCGAGCACAACCTCGCCCGCTTCAACCCCGACATGTCGAGCGACGTCCTGGGAGGCGGGATCCTGGACGTACCCGTCGTCACGCTCGTGCACCTCGCCGGCACGGTTCATGTATTCCATCGCGGCGTGGGCGTCGACGGGACCCAGATCCCGCGTCAACTGATCGACGATCCAGTCGGGATAGCTCAGGCGGGTGGCCTCGTCGGGCCATGCGACTGGCAACGCATCGGCCGCGCGGCGGAGCACCGCGTTGACGAGACCCCGCAGCGGACGGGGCGTCACCTCGACGGTCGCCGAGACGGCGGCGTGCGCGGGGGTGCCGAGCATCACGAGCTGATACGCACCGAGCCGGAGGAGGGCACGCGCCTCCGCCGGGGGATCCTTGGTGAGGAAGCGATCGACGACCCAGTCGCAGGCCCGGCGCATGCGGGTGGTGCCGTAGACCAGCTCGGTGACAAAGGCGCGATCGCGCGTGGACAGCTCCGACCGTCCGAGCACCGCCGGCACTACCAGGTTGGCGTAAGCGCCGTCTTCGATGCGGAGGAGTGCGTCTACCGCGGTGCGGCGAGCGTCCGGGCGCTCAGCCATCGCCGAGGAGCTCACCGGACTTTGGTCGCGCGCCGTTCCGCCACGCCTCCGCCGCCTGGTGGGGCTTTCCCTCTGGCTGCACCTCTACCAACTCGAGTCCGCGTCCGTCGCCGCATCCCACCACGACGCCGTCGATCTCTCCGGGGCGTGGGCCGGCGTCGACGACGCGCGCCTGGTGGACCTTCAGCCGCTTTCCGCGGAAGGTGCTCCACGCGCCTTCGATCCGAACGATCCGGTGCAGTTCCTCGGCGGTTCGTCCCCAGTCGAGGTGGAGGTCGTCGGGGCCGATCTTCTCGGCGTAGGTCGCCTCACCCTGTTGCGGCACAGCTTCGCCCAGCCCGGCGGCCAGGCGATCGACGAGCAGTTGCGTCCCGGCACTCGTGAGCCGGTGCCTCAGCGCGGAGGCGGTGTCGTCGGGCCCGATCGTGATCGGCTCGCACGCGTAGACCGCTCCGGTGTCGAGTCCCTCGTCGATCTCCATCAGGCACACCCCGGTCTCGGTGTCGCCCGCCAAGATGGCCCGTTCGACCGGCGCGGCACCGCGCCACCGCGGCAACAACGAGAAGTGCATGTTCACCATCGGCACCGCGGCGAGGACCTCGGCCCGCAGGAAGCGACCGAACGCGACGACGACGCCGAGTTCGACACCGGCGTCGATCACATCTTTGACCCGATGCGTTACGGGCAGGCCGAGGTCGAGGGCCGCCGCCTTGACAGGAGTCGGCTGGAGCGCTCCGCCCCGGCCCCGCTTCCGGTCGGGTTGGGTGATCACCAGGGAGACGTCGTGGCCGTGCTCGACGAGGGCCCGCAGCGGCGGCACCGCCGCATCAGGTGACCCGAGGAACGCCAGTCGCACGCCCGGCCACCGTACCCCCCACCCAACTTGAGGCAATAACGATCGAATTCCGTGCGTTATTGCCTCAAGTTCGGCCGACTTCGAGGACCCGGTAGCCGGACCGGGACGCGCGGCGCGTCGCCGGCCACCCTTGGCGGTCGAGCCACGCGGCGAGAGAGTCGGATCCGAGGTGGCGATGCACCACCAGCCACGCCGTCCCGCCCTCTTCAAGACGAGGCAGCCAGTCGAGCAGCAGGCCGTGGAGCGCTTCCTTCCCCACGCGTACGGGAGGGTTGGAGTAGATCGCCGAGAAGCGCAGGTCGCGCGGCACCTCGTCGGGCCGGCAGGCGGCAACGTTGGCGGCGCCCGCGGTACTCGCGTTCTCGCGGGTGAGCTCGAGCGCTCGCTGGTTCACGTCGACGGCCCACACCGAGGCTTCGGGAGCACGGAGCGCGAGCCCCACCGCGATGGGCCCATAGCCGCACCCGAGGTCGAGCACTTCACCTCCCGCCGGCGCGGGCGCCTTGCGCAAGAGGAGCGCCGTGCCGGGGTCGATCCGCCCACCTGAGAAGACGCCGGTGTCGGTGACGAAGTCGACCTCCAGGTCGGGCAGTCGCAGCCGCACCATCCGCCGGGCGGACGCCGACCCCGGTTCCTCCGAGAAGTAGTGCCCCACGCCGCCCATTCAAGTTCACGCGCGCAGCGGGTCGACTTCGATGCGGAGGCGGCCTGGCACGCGCCGCGCCTCCGCCAGTGCAGCTGCGAGGGCTTCGTGGTCGGGCGCGCGTATCAGCCAGCGCCCTCCCGCCGAGCCCACCTCGGTTGGCCCGGCGACGTCGACCCCGCGCACGCCTTCGACGAAGGCGGCCGCGGCGTCGCCCGACACCACCGCGAGGGCGCGGAATGGAGGTAGTCCTAATAGGCGCCGGCGTTCCCGCTCGGCTGCAGCGAGTGGGTCGGGATCGGCGCGGCGCGCCGCATCGAGCACATCGTGGTCGGGCACGCGCGTTTGCACGAGCACCCGGCCGTCCCGCGCGCGCCCGCCGATGATGCGACCGGCCCGCGCCAGAAGAGCGAAGGCCTCCTCGGCGGCCCGGTACCGGGGCGCCAGCAGCTCCTGGTCGAAGTCGAGGAAGGCCACATGGTCGGCGCGCGTCACCCGATGGAGCACTGCCTCGGTGCCGACGAGCACCGTCGCGCCCGGCACCTCATCCCGCGCGCCGGTGACCTCACCGACGTCGACTCCTGCGAGCGCTTCGAGCTCCTCCCGGGCGCGCGTGACACCCACCCGAAGTGCCTTCAGCCGAGTCGCGCCACACGCCGCGCACACCCGCGGCCGCTCGTACTCGCACCGCCGGCAGCGCAGTTGGCGCGCCTCGGTATCCTCCACCGCGGCGTCGCACCGCTCACACCGGGCGGTCGCGCCGCAGGCCGCGCACGCGAACAATTTGATGCGACCTCTCCGGTTGAGGACGCACAGCACCCGCGCTCCGCTCCGCACCAGATCGACCAGCGGACGGGAGTACAGCCCGGCGCGCGGGTCGTCGCCACGCCGGTCGACGATCTGGATCCGCGGCCATCCTTGCAACTCCTCGCCGCGGGGTGGCGACACCAGCTCACCCATATCCAGCAGCTCGAGTGTCGGGCACGGCGAGACCGCGACGAACGGGATGCCGCGCCGGCGAGCCCGTTCCCGAGCGACCGCGACCGCGTCCCACGTGGGCGCCCGCTCCTCGCGGTACGACTCGTCATGGGCGTCGAGCACGATGATGGTGGTGACGTCGGGCGCGGGCGCCCAGGCCGCGGCGCGGTTCCCGATCACAGTGGCTCCCCCGGCGGCGGCCTTCGCCCATTCGCGCGGCAACCGCGCCACTGTGTGGCCCGCCCGGTGTAGCCGGCCGGCGAGCACGTCGACCTCGTGAGTGGCAGGCACCAGCACGAGGGCCGGTCCCCGGGCCACCACGTCCTGAATCAGCGGCCACCGATCGGCCGCGGGCGCCAGCCGGACGACTCTGGAGTCGTTTGCCCCCGGCTTCCGGGGGCTAACCACTCCAGCTTCGAGGTGGCGCACCGCGACAGGTGGGGAGGCGGCGCGGAGGAAGGCGCTCTGGCGGCCCGCCCAGCGCCACGCGGCCCAGGACGACAGCTCGACCAGTTCCTCGCCGGGACCGTGCCCGGTGACCTTGGCGATGGGTCGGAGCGCCACACCCGGGGGTGGTTCCACATCGTCGGCCACGACCCACCCGCCCACGCGGCGACCGTGCAGCGGCACGCGGACGATGGTGCCGACACGGACTGCCGCATCGAGCTCGGCTGGAACCGTGTAGTCGAACGTCTTGTCGATGGCGGCGACGTCCGGCAGCACGCGTACTACGCGGACATCACCGACATCAGCGATCTCACCGATGTTGCCGGCGACGCGCTCGTCGTCTCGCCCGCCGTTGGTCAGAGGCCGAGCGCCCGCTTCAGGTCGTCGAGACGCGAAGTCTGCTCCCAGGTGAACTCCTTCTCGGAGCGCCCGAAGTGACCGTAGGCCGCCGTCTTCCGGTAGATGGGCCGGCGCAGATCGAGGTCGCGGATGATCGCGGCCGGTCGCAGGTCGAAGATCTCGTCGACGGCAGCCGCGATCTTGTCGGGGTCGACCCGCTCGGTGCCGAACGTCTCGACGAGGAGCGACACCGGCCGGGCTACGCCGATCGCGTAGGCGACCTGGATCTCGCACCGCTCGGCCGCGCCTGCTTCGACGACGTGCTTGGCGACCCATCGGGCCGCGTACGTTGCCGATCGGTCAACCTTGCTCGGGTCCTTACCGGAGAACGCTCCCCCGCCGTGCCGGGCCGACCCCCCGTAGGTGTCGACGATGATCTTGCGTCCGGTGAGCCCGGTGTCGGCGTGAGGCCCGCCGAGCTCGAACGTGCCGGTCGGGTTGACCAGCATGTCGAAGTCGTCGCCCGCGAACTCGGCGGGCACGAGCGGATGAACGACGTGCTCCTTCAGGTCGGGCGCAAGGAGCGTCTCGTGGTCGAGACCCGGCTGGTGCTGGGTCGAGATCAGCACGGTCTTCAGGCGAGCGGGCCGTCCGTTGACGTAGTCGAAGGTGACCTGCGTCTTGCCGTCGGGGCGGAGATACGGCAGCACCCCGGCCTTCCTGACCTCCGAGAGGCGATGCGCCAGCCGGTGCGCCAACCAGATCGGCAGGGGCATGAGGTCGGGTGTCTCGTCGCAGGCATAACCGAACATCATCCCCTGGTCGCCGGCCCCCTGGGAGTTGAGGAGATCCTCGCCGCTCTTGCCTGTCCTGGTTTCGAACGCAGCATCGACGCCCTGGGCGATGTTGGACGACTGCTCGTCGATGGCGGTGATCACACCACAGGTGTTCCCGTCGAAGCCGAACGCCTCGCGGTCGTAGCCGATGTCGCAGACGGTCTGCCGGACGATCTTGGGGATGTCGACGTAGGCCTGGGTCGTGATCTCACCGGCCACCACGACCAGACCGGTAGTGAGGAGGGTCTCGCACGCCACCCGTCCCTGGGGGTCGACCTCGAGGATGGCATCGAGGACCGCGTCAGAGATCTGATCCGCCATCTTGTCCGGATGACCCTCGGTGACCGACTCCGAGGTGAAGGTGAAGCGGGCGCTCATGAGGTGGAACTCCTTTGGGTTGTTGTCGTGCTCGTCATTGGCATCGTGTGCCGGCGGGCGACGACGGCATCGAGCACCGCACGCGCTACTTCCCGCTTCGTCGTCATAGGGACCTCTTGGCTCGTCCCGTCATCCTGAAGAACTACCACTTCATTGGTGTCTCCTTCGAACCCGACACCGTCCGCCGCTACGTCGTTGACGACGATCATGTCGAGGTTCTTCCGCCGCAACTTGCCGAGACCGTTTTCCCGAACGGCGTCGGTCTCGGCCGCGAATCCGACCAGGATCTGGCCCGGTCGCTTCGCTCGGCCCAGCCCGGCGAGGATGTCGGGAGTCGGCTCGAGGAGGATCTCCGAGAGTCCCTCGTCCTTCTTGATCTTCCGCGCCGCGGGCTCCTTGGGGCGGAAGTCCGCGACCGCGGCGGCCATGATCACCACGTCGATCTCGGACTCCCTCGCGAGGACGGCCTCCTCCATCTCGGCGCACGAGGCCACCGCCACCACCTCGATCGAGGATGTGACCGGGCGCTCGGTTGTCGTCACGAGCGTGACCGCCGCGCCGCGTGCCGCGGCTTCTTCCGCGACGGCATATCCCTGCTTGCCCGACGACCGGTTGGTGAGCACGCGGACGGCGTCGACCGCCTCCCGCGTGCCGCCTGCAGTAACCAGCACCCGCACGCCGTCGAGATCACGCGGCGCGAAGATCCCGTCGACCGCCGTGACGATCTGGGCGGGGTCAGCCAGGCGGCCGGCACCGACGTCGCCCCCCGCGAGCCGGCCGGTGGCGGGTTCGACGACGTGAACCCCGCGCGCCCGGAGCGTCGCCAGGTTGTCCTGCACCGCGGCGTGCTCCCACATCTCGGTGTGCATGGCGGGACACACGAGGACCGGTGCACGCGTCGCGAGCAGAGTCGCGGTGAGGAGGTCGTCGGACAGTCCGGCCGCGTACTTGCCGATGACTCGGGCAGTGGCCGGCGCTACCACGATCAGATCCGCGCCCTGCCCCAGCGTCGTGTGGGGGATCGGGTCGTCGTCGTCCCACAGCGACGTGCGGGCCCGCTCGGATCCGAGTGCGGAGAAGGTGACCGCTCCCACGAACCGCATGGCGTTGTCGGTCAATACCGGCATCACGTGGGCGCCGGCGTCGACGAGCAATCGGCACAGTTCGACTGCCTTGTACGCAGCGATGCCCCCGCTCACGCCGAGGACGATCCGCTTGCCGTGCAACCGACGGAGCGGCGGACTCGGCTGATCGGTCATCGCTGCCCTAGGAGGCTGAGCCTTCCCCGTCCTCTGCAGGTTCCGCCCGCTCGACCCGGTGGTAGGTGATCTTGCTCGCCGCGATCTCCTCGAGGGCGATCGACAGGGGCTTGCGGGATACCGACGCTACCTGGGGAGGGACGATCGTGCCGAGACCCTCGCTCAGTTGGTTGAAGTACGAGTTGACCTGCCGGCCCCGCTTGGCGGCGAGCGTGACGAGGGTGAACTTGGAGTCGACCTTGTCGAGCAGGTGCTCGATGGGCGGGTCGATCATCGTGGGACGGCGCTCTGGCATCAGACGGGCTCTCCCGGGTCGCGGCGGTAAGAGGTGAGTATACCGGCCACCTCTTCGACGGCCCTATCGAGGTCGTCGTTGACGACGACCCCATCAGCGATAACGCGGCCCCGCGTCTCCTCCTCTTCGGTCAACCTGAGGCGACGCTGCACCTCCGGCTCGGACTCGCCCCTGCGGCGGAGACGCTCCGCCTGGACCTCACGGCTCGGCGGCACGAGGAGGATGATCAGCGCATCGGGCTTGAGCGTCTTTATCTGCTCGGCCCCTTGGACGTCGATCTCGAGGACCACCGCCTTTCCCGGAGGTGCCTCCGGAACCGGCGTGCCGTACAGCTCGCCGAGGAACTCGGCATGTTCGATGAAGCCGCCCGCGGCGACATGGGCAAGGAACCGCTCGCGGTCGACGAAGTGGTACGCGTCGGCGCGTTCACCCGGACGCCGCGCCCGCGTGGTCCACGACCGGCTGAGCCACAGGCCCGGGTCGCGCTCCACCAGGCGGGCGGCGACGGTTCCCTTGCCGACTCCGCCACCACCGAGGATGACGGCGGTCAGCGAGCTAGGCGCCGGCGACGTAGTCGAGCAGTGCGGTGCGTTGCTTGTCACCGAGGCCCTGCACACGACGGGTCTCGCTGATCCCGACCTCTTCCATGAGGCGCTTGGCCTTGACCTTGCCGAGACCGGGCAGTGACTCGAGCACGGCCGACACCTTCATCTTGGCGACGATCTCGTCGCGGTCGGCTTGGGCGAGCAGCTCCCGGAGTGAGATCGAGCCCATCTTGAGCTTCTCCTTGAGCTCGGCGCGCTGTCGGCGCGCCGCGGCGGCCTTCTGGAGCGCCGCCTGGCGCTGCTCGGGACTGAGGGAGGGAGGCTGCGGCATGACGCGCACCCTAGCGCTGGGAGCCGCCGCCCGCGGTCTGGAGCGAGGCCGCCAGGTTGCTCGCCGCCTCGGCCCGGTCGGCGGCGGCCGTCACCGGCCGTCCGATGACGAGCAGGTCGGCACCGACCATGAGCGCATGCTCGGGAGTCGCGGCCCGCGCCTGGTCATGGGTCTCCTCGCCCGAAGGACGGATTCCCGGCACCACGGTGACGAGGCGCGGGGCGAGCTCCTTGGCCTCGCGGACGTCGGATGCCGCGCAGACGATTCCCGCGCAGCCGCCTTCGATGGCCGCCCCAACTCGCTTGCCGAGGATGTGCGGCGGCGCGCCCGCGTCGCTGGTGAGGATGGTGACGGCGAGACCGATCGGCTCGGCGACCTCGGCGCGCGACGCACCCTCACGGAGTCCTTCGACACCGGCGCGCAGCATGGGCGCGCCGCCCACCGCGTGCAGGGTGAGGTACGACACGCCGAGCGATCCCAACACCCGGGCTGCCCGCCCGACGGTGGTGGGGATGTCGTGCAACTTCACGTCGAGGAACACGCGCAGTCCCTCGTCGAGCATCGCGCCGACGGCCGCCGGACCCTCGGCGCTGAACAACTCGAGGCCCACCTTCGCGACGCCGAACCACGGCTTCACCTCGCGGGCCATCCGGCGCGCCTCGACCAGATCGTCGGTGTCGAGCGCGATCGCGAGTCGATCGCGTACATCGGATGCAGTGACGTCAACCATGGCTTGCTCCGATCAGAGAGGTGACGGCGCTGACGCGATGGCGACGGCACCATGATGTGAGTTCCCGCAGCACGCGGGCGGGGGCACGCGGGTCGGCAAAGGTCGCGGTACCGACCTGCACCGCCGACGCGCCGGCAAGCAGCAGTTCCACCGCGTCCTCACCCGTAGCGACGCCGCCCACGCCGACGATGCTGGCATCCGGGAACGCCTGCCGGCAGTCGTAGACCGCGCGCACAGCGATGGGATGGATCGCGGGACCGGAAATGCCTCCGCCGCCTCCTCCGAGGATCGGACGCCGCGTGTCGATGTCGATGACCATCCCCATCACCGTGTTGACGAGCGTGACGGCCTCGGCGCCGGCGTCGAGCGCGGCTCCCGCGATCTCGGTGATGTCGGTGACGTTCGGACTGAGCTTGGCCCACCTCGGGCGCCGGCACGACGCCGTGGCCGCGACCACGTCGGCGGTCGCGCCGGCCGAGTGGGCGAACATGTCCCGCCGGCTCTCGATGTTCGGGCAGCTCAGGTTCACCTCGACCGCCGCCACCGCCTCAGGTGCGTCCGCGAGCGCGGCCGCCGCCTTGCCGTAGTCGTCGACGGTGAAGCCCCAGATGCTCGCGACCACTCGAACACCCGTCTCGACCAGCCGAGGAAGCTCGTCCTCCATCCACGCCTCGACTCCCGGGTTCTGGAGCCCGACGCTGTTGATCATCCCGGCCGGTGTGCCGTGGAGCCGGGGCGCCGGGTTCCCCGCCCACGGCCCGGCGGAGAGCGACTTCACGACGACGGCGCCCAAACCAGCGAGATCCATGTGTCCCCCGAGCTCGTCTCCGTGACCTGCCGTGCCCGAGGCGGTCATCACGGGATTGGGCAGCGTCACAGACCCCAGCCGGGTCGTCAGATCGGGAGACGTAGCTGCCCTCCTTCGTGGAACTCCTGCAGGCTGCGCACCGACAGTTCGTGGGCGCTCCAGTCGGCGATGCCCGCCGCGGCGGCGCGCGCCGCCGCGGCGGTCGTGAGACACGGGATCCGGTTCATGTTCGCGGCGTGGCGGATGTAGGCGCCGTCGGCGCGCTGGCCCCGCCCTCGGGGCGTGTTCACCACCAGCCGGACCTGGCCAGCGCTGATGAGCTCGACCGCGTCCGGTCCGTCCCCCTCCTCGTGCAGCTTGCGCACCTCGACCGCCACCGGTGCACCGTTGTCGCGCAGGTACCGCGCCGTGCCTTCGGTAGCCGAGAGGGTGAAGCCGAGCTCGACAAAACGGCGCGCAGCCTCGAGACCCACTTCCTTGTCGCGGTCGGCCAGCGACATGAAGACCATTCCCTCGGTGGGAAGGGCGTCGCCGGCGGCGATCTGGCTCTTGGCGAAGGCCAGCCCGAAGACGGTCGCGATACCCATGACTTCACCGGTCGAGCGCATCTCCGGTCCGAGCAGGGTGTCGACATCAGGGAACCGGTTGAAGGGGAGCACCGCCTCCTTCACGCTCACGTGTCCGCCCGCGGCCGGCTCGCGTAGGAGACCCTCGGCCCGCAGCTCCCCCAGGCTGGCACCGAGCATCACCCGCGCCGCCACCTTGGCGAGCGGAACGCCGGTGGCCTTGGCGACGAAGGGCACCGTCCGACTCGCTCGGGGGTTGGCCTCGATCACGAACACCTGGCCCTGCTTCACTGCGTACTGCACGTTGATGAGGCCCTGCACCTCAAGCTCGTCGGCGATGGCTCGCGTGTAGCCCTCGATCACCTCGACGACAGATCGCGGGAGGGTCGGCGGTGGGATGACGCATGCACTGTCACCCGAGTGGACCCCGGCCTCCTCGACGTGCTCCATGACCGCGCCGATCAGGACCTCACCAGTGCTGTCTCGGACGGCGTCGACGTCGACTTCGATGGCGTCCTCGAGGAACCGATCGACAAGCACCGGACGTTCGGCCGAGAGTCCGCCTTCGCGGCCGAGGGAGCCGAACCCGGCGAGCTCGGCCATCGCGCGCCGCAGGTCGTCGTCGTCGTAGACGATCTCCATGGCGCGCCCCCCGAGCACGTAACTCGGCCGGATCAACGCCGGGTATCCCACCCGCGCAACGACCGCGAGCGCGTCGTCGATGCTGACCGCGGTCCCGCCCGCCGGCTGGGGTATCTCGAGGCGCGCACAGAGAGTGTTCCAGTGCTCGCGGTCTTCGGCCAGGTCGATCGAGGCCGGACTCGTGCCGAGCACAAGGGCGGCGGGGAGCGTCCCCGCCAGCTTGAGAGGTGTCTGTCCGCCGAGGGAAACGATCACACCGACCGGCTTCTCGGCGTCGATCACATTGAGCACGTCCTCGGCGGTGAGGGGCTCGAAGTAGAGCCGGTCGGACGTGTCGTAGTCGGTCGACACCGTCTCGGGGTTGCAGTTCACCATCACGGTCTCGAAGCCGGCGTCGCGGAGCGCAAAGCTCGCGTGGACGCAGCAGTAGTCGAACTCGATGCCCTGGCCGATGCGGTTCGGTCCCGAACCGAGGATGACGACCTTGGGGCGGTCACTCGCCTGGACCTCGTCCTCGTCCTCGTAGGTCGAGTAGTGGTAGGGCGTCGCGGCCTCGAACTCGGCGCCGCAGGTGTCGACCGTCTTGAAGGTGGCCTTCACGCCCGCCGCGAGCCGCGCGGCCCGCACGTCGTCTTCGGCGACACCCCAAAGCCAGCCGAGCTGGGCATCCGAGAACCCGTACCGTTTGGCCCTGCGCCAGTCGCGGCGAGCCATGGCCGCGAAGCCAATCTCGCCCAGCGCAGCTCGTTCTTCGACGATCTGGGCGATCTGATCGAGGAACCACGGGTCGACCGCGGTGGCCGCGTGGATCCGGTCGACATCTATGCCGCGCCGGATGGCCGCCTCGAGCTGGAAGGGCCGGTCGGGTGTGGCGATCGCCGCCCGGCGCACCAGTTCGTCGTCGTCAAGGTCGTCGAACGCGGCTTCGCCGGGGTCGCAGTTGAGGCCGTAGCGGCCGTGCTCGAGTGACCGCATGCCCTTCTGCAACGACTCGGTGAAGGTCCGCCCGATCGCCATGGCTTCGCCCACCGACTGCATGCGCGTGCCGAGCACCGCCGGCTGTCCCGGGAACTTCTCGAAGGCCCACCGGGGCACCTTCGTTACCACGTAGTCGATCGTGGGTTCGAAGCTCGCGGGTGTCTTGCGCGTGATGTCGTTCGGGATCTCATCCAGGGTGTAGCCGACCGCGAGGCGGGCGGCGATCTTGGCGATGGGGAAGCCGGTCGCCTTGCTCGCCAGGGCTGACGAGCGGCTCACGCGCGGGTTCATCTCGATCACGACCATGTCGCCGTTCGAGGGGTCGATGGCGAACTGGATGTTCGACCCGCCGGTGTCCACCCCGATGCGCCGGATGCACGCGAACGCGGCGTCCCGCATGAGTTGGTACTCGACGTCGGACAGCGTCTGGGCCGGGGCCACCGTGATCGAGTCACCCGTGTGGACTCCCATCGGGTCGAAGTTCTCGATCGAGCACACGACCACGCAGTTGTCGGCGTGGTCGCGCATGAGCTCGAGCTCGTACTCCTTCCAACCGGCGATCGACCGCTCGATGAGGATCTCCGATACCGGGCTGGCGGCAAGACCGATCGTGGCAATGCGGCGGAAGTCCTCGGTGTCGTGGGCGATGCCGGTGCCCGACCCGCCGAGGATGAAGGACGGCCGCACGATGAGGGGGAAGCCGATGTCGGCCGCGATCTCCATCGCCTCGTCGATCGAGTAGGCAAAGCCGGACGGCGGTACGGCCAGGCCGATCTCCGTCATAGCCGCCTTGAACTTGTCGCGGTTCTCGGCGGTGTGGATGGCCTCGGCCGACGCACCGATCAGCTCGACCCCGTACTTGTCGAGGACGCCGCGCTCGTGCAGCGCGATGCCCAGGTTGAGGGCTGTCTGGCCACCCAAGGTAGGGAGCACGGCGTCGGGGCGCTCCCGCTCGACGATGGCGGTCAACGTGTCGGGCTCGAGCGGTTCGATGTAGGTGCGGTCGGCGAAGTCGGGGTCGGTCATGATCGTCGCCGGATTCGAGTTGGCGAGGATCACCCGGTAGCCCTCTTCCCGGAGAACGCGGCACGCCTGGGTGCCCGAGTAGTCGAACTCGCAGGCCTGCCCGATCACGATCGGGCCGGAACCGATGATGAGTATCGATGCGATGTCGTCACGACGGGGCATCAGGTGGCTCCTCGCATCAGGCTCTCGAATTGGGCGAACAGGTACCGGGCGTCGTGCGGTCCTGGTCCGGCCTCCGGGTGGTACTGCACACTGAAGGCGGCGACGTCTCGGCAGCGGAGGCCCTCGACCACACCGTCGTTGAGGTTGAGGTGGGTGACGTCGGCATCGCGCAGGCTGTCGGCGTCGACGGCGTAGTTGTGGTTCTGGCTCGTGATCTCCACCCCGTCGGTCTCCAGTCGCCGGACCGGATGGTTCCCTCCGTGGTGGCCGAAGGGCAGCTTGAAGGTGCGAGCCCCCAGCGCGGCACCGAGCAGCTGATGGCCGAGGCAGATCCCGAACACCGGCACGTTGCCGAGAAGGTCGCGGATCGCATCCACCGCGTAGCCGACCGCCGCGGGGTCGCCGGGACCGTTCGAGAGGAAAACGCCATCGGGCCGGCGGGCGAGCACGTCGGCAGCGGTGGTCGACGCCGGGACGACGTCGACGGTGGCCATCGGCTCGAGGTGGCGCAGGATCGTGGCCTTGATGCCGAAGTCGTAGGCGACGACGTGAAGCGGTCCGGCCCCGGCGCGGTAGGGCGTATCGGTCGTGACGGTGGCGACCAGATCGATTCCGTCGGTGCCCGGTTCGGCCTGGGCGGCTGCCTTGAGCGTCGCCTCGTCCGCGGTGCCGAACGCCGCGGGCATCGCGCCGGCCTCCCGGATGTGGCGCGTGAGGCGGCGGGTGTCAACCCCCGCGATGCCCGCCACGCCGTGCCGGCGCAGAAAGCCCTCGAGGTCGCCGTCGGCCCGCCAGTTGCTCGGCCGGCGGGCCAGGTCTCGCACGACGACGCCGCGGCAGTGGGGTCGGGCACTCTCGTCGTCGGCGGCGGTGGCGCCGTAGTTCCCGATGTGGGGATAGGTGAAGGTGATGATCTGCCCGGCATAGGAGGGGTCGGTGATGACCTCCTGGTAGCCGCTCATCACCGTGTTGAAGACGACCTCGCCGGTGGCGACACCGTCGGAAGGCTGGGCCCCGATGGCCTCGCCCTCGAAGGTGGTGCCGTCAGCCAGCACGAGGAGGGCGTCATCTCTGCTCACGCTCATGCCCGCACCGCCTTCGCCCACGTGCGCTGCCCGTCGAGGTAGGCGTCGAGGCCAAGACCGGCTTTCCCGAGTGCGGCCTCGAAGGCGGCGTCGTCAAGAACCTCGCCCCGGAAGCGGTGCTCCCAGTGGCGGTCGCCGATCGTGAAGCCGACCGTCGCGACGAACAGGCTGCCGACGTGCTCGACGTCCTCGAGCGAGTACGTGACCCCGTCGGCCGTGCTCTCCACGTCGATCGCCTCGGGCACGAGTTCGGGGTCGAGACGTTGGATCAGGACGCAGCCGTCGGGCGCCAGGTGGCGGAGGCACGCGTCGAGAAAGGCGATCCGTTGCTCGACGAACGGGGTGTTGACCAGGTTGCTCGGAAGCAACACGACGTCGAAGGTGCGGCCGAGTTCGAGGTCCTCGATGTCGGCGAGGATCGTCTCGGCGCCCCGCACGTGTTCGAGCATCTCCATCGACTGGTCGACGCAGGTGAGCCGGTGCCCCCGCTCGATGAGCGGGTGCGCGAGCCGTCCCGCGCCGCAGCCGAGGTCGAGGATCGAGCTGCCGCGAGGGATGGCGCCGTCGACAACGTCAGGCGCCGGCCCTGCCGGCAGCAACGCGAACGCCTCCACCGGGCTCCCGTCCGGCGCCGTCACCCGTCCACCTTCTCGCCCCTCCCGTCCCCTCCGCTGCTTTGCGGCCTGAAACACCACATACGCGGGGTTCGGGCCGCAAAGCGATAGGTCGCCAACTCCCCACCACCCCGGCCCGTGCTGCTTTGCGGCCCGAAACACCACATACGCGGGGTTCGGGCCGCAAAGCAACGGCGGGGGGTGGGGCGGGACGAGGTGTGGGGCGGCGCCGTCATCGTTGGGGCTCCCCGTCGACGACGACCGGTTGGCCCCGCAGGATCGTGTGGCGCACCTTGCCGGTGAGGGTCCGGGCGGCATATGGAGTGTTGCGGCTCCGGCTCGCGAGGCGGAGGGGGTCGACCGTCCATGTCGCGTCGGGATCGATGACGCAGAGGTTGGCAGGCCGGCCCTCGGCGATCGGGCCGCCGTGGTCGGATTCGACGCCGGCGATCGCGGCCGGCTGCCACGACAGGAGCGCGAGGATCCGTTCGATCGGGAGGTCGAGCTCGGTGAGGGCGAGGGAGAGCGCGGTCTCAAGGCCGAGCATCCCGGGGGGCGCCTCGTCGAAGGGCGCCTCCTTCCCTTCGAGGGGGTGCGGGGCGTGGTCGGTTGCGATCGCATCGATTGTGCCGTCAGACAACCCAGCTTTGATCGCCGTGACGTCGGCTGCGGCCCGCAGCGGCGGGTTCACCTTGAAGAGCGGGTCGTAATCCTTCACCGCTTCGTGGGTGAGGACGAAGTGGTGTGGTGCCGCCTCGGCGGTGACCGCGATGCCCTTGTCCTTCGCGGCGCGCACGAGGTCGACCGATCCGGCGGTGGAGAGGTGGAGGGCGTGGATTCGGCCGCCGGTGAGCCGGGCGAGGGTGATGTCGCGTGCCAGCATCAGTTCTTCGGCCTCCGCCGGCACGCCGGGGATGCCGAGCAGGCTCGACCACTCTCCCTCGTGCATATGACCGCCCTCACTGAGGGCGGTGTCCTCACAGTGCTGGGCGAGGGTGATGTCGAGAGCCGAGGCGTATTCGAGGGCCCGGCGCATGAGGCGGGCGTCCTGCACGCCGGCGCCGTCGTCGGTGAAGAGGCGCACGCCGAGGGCGGCCATCTCACCGAGGGGCGCCAGTTGGGTTCCGCGCCGCCCCACGGTGATGGCTCCGGCGACGTGGACGTCGCACAACGCCTTCGCACCCAGTTCGAGCACGTGCCGGACGATGCCGGCGTTGTCGATGGCGGGCTCGGTGTTGGGCATCGCCACGACGGCCGTGTAGCCGCCGAGCGCGGCGGCGCGGGACCCCGTTTCCACTGTCTCGGCCTCTTCCAGCCCGGGTTCGCGCAGGTGGGCGTGAAGGTCGACGAGGCCGGGGGCGACGATGCATCCGGCGGCGTCGATAACGCGGGTGCCGGTGCCGGCTTCACTGGCGGCCTCGTCGACCGCGACGATAACGCCGTCTTCGATCACCACGTCCGCGGTGCGGCTCCCGGTGGCGTCGACGACGGTGCCGCCCCGCACAAAGAAAACGCCCCCAATCGGGGGCGTCTCGCGTCGAGATTGTGCGGCCAAGCCGGTGTCCTCTCTGTCCGTGCGGGCCTCACAGGACCCGCTTCACGGTCAGGTACGCAGGCTAGCAGCTGAACTTGAGGCAATAACGCACGGATTCCGTTCGTTATTGCCTCAAGTTCAGCGGGTTCGGAGGGTCCGGGGGTCGGTCACAGGCCGGAGCCCGAGCCGAGGAGCAGGAAGAGCACTGCCATGCGGACGGCGACGCCGTTGGCGACCTGCTGGGTGATGACCGCTCCCGGAAGGCGAGCAACGTCGGCGGCGATCTCTACTCCCCGGTTCATCGGCCCGGGGTGCATGATCAACGCCCGCTCGTCGAGGCGGCTGGCGCGGCGGGCGGTGAGGCCGTAGAGGTTGGTGTACTCACGCAGCGACGGCAGCAACGCTTCGGTCATGCGCTCCTGCTGCATGCGGAGCAGGTAGACGACATCGGCCTTCGGCAGCACGTCGTCGAAATCGTGGCTGACGTCGACCGGCCAGCCGACGAGCGAGGGCGGCAGGAGGGTCGGCGGGGCGACGAGGGTGACCTCGGCGCCCAGGGCGGTGAAGGCCAGCACGTCGGACCGGGCCACCCGGCTGTGCTTGATGTCGCCCACGATGAGGATGCGCCTGCCGTCGAGCGAGCCGAGCCGTTCGCGGATGGTGTAGGCGTCGAGCAACGCCTGGGTCGGATGCTCGTGCCAGCCATCTCCCCCGTTGATCACCGACGCCTCGACCCATGAGGCGACCTGCCAGGGCACCCCCGCCGAGGCGTGGCGCACGACGATGGCGTCGATGCCCATCGCCTCGATGGTCTCGACGGTGTCGCGCAGCGACTCGCCCTTCTTCACCGACGAGGTGCCGACGCTGAAGTTCATGGTGTCGGCCGACAGCCGCTTGGCGGCCGTCTCGAAGCTGAGTCGGGTGCGCGTCGAGTCCTCGTAGAACAGCGACACGACGGTGCGACCGCGCAGCGTCGGCACCTTCGGGATGTCGCGCTTCGACACCTCCACGAAGCTGTCGGTGATATGCATCAGCTCGTCGATGCCGTCCCGGCCGAGGTCGGCGATGCTCAGGAGGTGCTTCGGTCCTCTCGGGACGTCGGGAACGCTCGGGACATCGGGAAGGCCGGTGGTCGGCGCACTGGGGTCGGTCACGGCTTGGCCACCATGTCGCCGAGCAACACAGCGTCGTCGCTCACGTCGACCATCTCGTCGCGCCGGGTGGGCAGGTTCTTGCCGACATAGTCGGGCCGGATCGGAAGCTCGCGGTGGCCCCGGTCGATCATCACGCCGAGTTGGACCGCCCTGGCCCGCCCGTAGTCGTTGAGGGCGTTGAGGGCGGCTCGGATGGTGCGGCCCGTGAAGAGAACGTCGTCGACGAGCACGACGGTTTGGCCGCCCAGGTCGAACGGGATGTCAGTGGGCGCCTCGGGCAGCACCGGCCGTAGGCCGATGTCGTCGCGGTAGAAGGCGAC
>CAZWDB010000028.1:0-40798 GCA_964632885.1 uncultured Acidimicrobiales bacterium
GCATGAAGGTGACCGGGCTCACCGACGGGTTGTGGGTGCGCGTCCTCGACATCCCCGCTGCGCTCTCGGCCCGCCGCTACGAGGTGGCCGGCTCGCTGACCTTCGCCGTTGACGATCGCTTCCGCCCCGACAACTCCGGCACCTACCGGCTCGAAGGCGGACCCGACGGCGCGACCTGTGAGCGGATCCGCCGCGGTGACGCCGACATCGCCCTCGGCGTCGACGACCTCGGATCGACCTATCTCGGGGGCGGATCGTTCAGCTCGCTCGTGGCCGCCGGCCGCGCCACCGAGCACACACCGGGCGGCGCCGCACGCGCCGATCGAATGTTCCGCACCACCGTCGCGCCGTGGAGCATCACCGGCTTCTGACCGACCTGTGGTAGGCCGTCGGTCCGCGCCGCACGATCCCGCTCACGACCCACCCAAGACCGAACTGGCAGCGGAATCCCGCCCGCCTGATCCGGCGGGATTCCGCTGCCAGTTCGGTCTGGGGGTCAGGCGCCCGTCACGCGGAACCCGACGGAACGGGCCGCTTGGGCCTGGCGGATGTCGAAGGTCACGAACGTGATGCTCGCTCCGAGGCGCCGAGCCGCACCCAGGTGCAAGGCGTCCAGCGTGCGGGCTCCGGTCTGCTCTGCCACCTCCGCGGCGAGTTCGCACGTGTCGGCGTCGAGCTCGACGATGGCGAAGGCGGCAAGGTCGGCAGCGAAGGACCGCCGCGCGTCGGCGAGCGCTGTGCCCGTGAGAAGTCGGGTGAGGTTGCGCCGTACCTCGACGATGGTGTGCCGGGCCGTCGTGAGCTCGGTGTCACTCGCGAGGAGCGTGTCGGCTCGGTGGGAGTCGGCCTCGTCGACGTACCGCTTCAACAGTGCGCTCGAGTCGACGTACTGGGTCACTCGGCCCGGTCCTCCGCCAGAGCCTGTTGCACTGTTCCGGTGGATCGGTGGCGGGTGACGGGCCCGAGGCCTTCCTTGGTCGCGGGCGTCACCCATCCCTCCTCCACGGCGGTCGACAAGTCGACCTTGCCCGCGACCGGCCCGAGTGCAGCGATCGGCCGGCCCCGTTCGGTGACGGTGATCAGTTCGCCGGCGGCGGCCCGCTTGAGGTACTCGGAGAGCTTCGCCTTCAGTTCTCGCACCCCGACCTCCATGTAGTCACTATATGCCTTATCGTGACTACATCGAGCGGCTCAGAGCGCGCTCCGCCGGTCAGAGCGGACCGAACGTGTGCGCCATCGCCCAGGTGCCGAGCGCGGGCGGCCACTGGTTCCACCACACGCCGCCGGAGATGCCGTTCTCAGCGTGCTCGCGCGGCACCGGCACGCCGCTCTCTGGACCCAACAGATCGAAGCAGCCGCCCGCCGGATCGACGCGTGCGGCGAGCTCGAAGTCGACGAAGCGGGGGACACCACACCCGTCGACGACCACGTTGCCGAGGTGCACGTCGCGATGGCACACCCCCGCACGATGCAGAGCCCGAAGCTGGGCGCGGAGACGGTCCCGCATGTCGACCCTGGCTTCGGGGGCAGGGTTGGCCTCGAGCCAGTCGTGCAACGGCATGAAGGCCTCGACGCGAACCCACACCGTCGTCGGCTCCTCTCCGAAGTCGATCAGCTCCGGGACGAGCCCGGTCGCTTGGAGGTCGCAGAGGATCCCGAGTTCAAGCGCGTAATAGCGCTCGCCGTCGGACGTCCGCAGCCACGCCTTGGTGACCGCCCCGTCCGCTGCTCTCCCCACAACCGACAGCCGCCACACCCCAGCGATGCAACCACCTCGACTACACCGCCGCCATCGGATTTCCGCGGTACGTCGATGCAGCGGCCACCATCACGCGTCCCCGCATCCGAGTCTGTTGATGAACGCCTCAAGAAAGTCGTCGAAGTCCTCGAAGGTGGGAGGCACATCGCCGTGCGGTTCGATGAACAGGCCGTCGCAGTTGAAGCGGTCGCGGCGGTCTCCGGGGGAGTACTCGACTCGGTCGACGCGGATTCCGGCGATCGTGCGGCTGTCGAGGCGGCGGAAGTCGCCGTACTCCCTCGGATAGGCGGACACGTACAGAAAACTGCCCGCCGACAGTTCGGCGTAGAGGGAGGCGGTGCCTGGCATGACCGCGTGGTCGCCGGGCTGGGCCTCGACGCCGAACGACGCGAGCGCCTCGCTCAGCATGGTCTCTACAGAATTGAGGCCAACCTCGTGGTCCCGACACGACACGGTCGACGACGACTCGGGACGTCCGCCCCACAGTTCCTTGGGCACGTCGTGATCGACCGAGACCGCGTACTGACTCGAGCCCGTGTCGATCCGCAGATTGACCTCAGCGCTGTCCTTCCATGCGCTCGTCCCTCGTGCCCACCCGTCGTCGAGCTCCGTCTCCTCTGGCGTCACGATCCAGCCCGCTTCCTCAAGCCCACGCTCGAACTCCAGCGCGGCGTCGCATTTCTCAACGCCCACATCCAAGTTGTAGTGACCGATGGTGGTCACGCCGACCGTGTCTCCAATGCCACTGCCCGGACACCGGTAGTAGGGGTGGTCGGACACGCGCTCCTCGGACGCGCCCCGATGGTGCGGCAGCTGCCGGAGGACGGCGCGGTTCGCCTGCGAGTAGTCCTCGACATCCACATCGCCCCGGGATGTCGCTTCCTGCCCAGGACACTCGCTCCCGTCCACGAACGGGACGCCGTCACAACCCGCCGTCAGCGCGGCGGCAGTGAAGACCAGAACGGCCACGCTCGCAGCGACCGTCGTCATTGCGTCCTTGATCCGCCGGCGCGGGGATGACCATCGTGGTAGTAGCGAGGCGCCCACACATCGAGCCAGTCCTCACCGGGCCTCGTCGGGAACCGCCACGTCGTGACGGCGGCGTCGGCGAGACGAAGGCCGAGCAGGGCGCGCGGCTCGTTCCACGTGTCGTTCAGGTAGGCGTCGGCGGCGGCTTCCGGCAGGTAGCGCAGGGTGATGCGGCGGTAGACATCACGCCACTCGTCGTCGTGCCCCAACGCGTGGATGACATCGACGGTGCCGCGGATGATCACCTGAGAACCGTCGCCATCGACGGTGAAGCAGACCTTGGGCGCGTGTTGCAGGTTGGCGAACCAACTCGAACGTTCGCGCGGCGTCACCTTGAACTCACCGTCCTCGACGATGAACCACGCGGGCACGACGAGCGGCAGGCCCTCATGATCGACGGTGCCGATGCGCACGAGGCGTCCGGGTGCGGCGAGGTACTCGGCCATTTCGGTCTTTGTCATCTTCGGCATGCCGCCATGTTTGCCGACCAACCGACTGGACGAGCCCGGCGACGATGGATGACGTGGGGCGCCGCGGCTAACGCTCTGCGCTCGAACGGCTACTCGAGGAAGAGGCGGACCGGCGCCCCGGTGCCGCCGGTGACACCCCCCTTCCGCAAGCGGCTGCGGAGCTCGTACTCGCCGGCAGCGAGATCGTCGCGCTTCAACATGACGAGCCACGTGCTGTAGTCCCCTCGCCGGCTGCGGTCCGATGCCGTGACCCAGCCGGTGTCGCTCCAGGGGTCACCGGCCGGCACGATTTGGACCTCGACCGACAGCGGCGGGGGATCGCGCGAGATGATCACCGACGTCGACGCCACCGCGCTCGTCACACCCTCCGCCACGGCGCGGGCGGAGATCGTGTGCTGGCCACTGGGCAGCTCCGCGGCGGCGACCTCGGCGGCCCACCCGCCGGCGGTGTCGGTGAAGTCAGCGACGAGCGGAGCGTCGAAGTCGGGATCGTCGACAGCGATCTCGATTCGAGCGCCGTCCGGATAGCCGGCATCGCGCACCAGCGGGAGGTCGATGAAGCTGGCCGGGTTGTCGAGCTCGAATTCAGCCAAACCGGTGGACACCACGTGCTGGAGCCGGAGTTCGAGGGCCCCGAGCGGCTCACCCGCGAAGTCGGGATCGATCGTGAAGGAGAACGGGAACGGCGTGCCCTCGGCACCCGTCAGCACGGATCCGCTGACGACGGCGCTGCCCAGCACGGCGTCGCCGCTTCGGAGCGACACTTCGATGGCGTGCACCGGCGACGGTGAGATCTCGCCCTGCACGTAGACGACTCCCTCGACCGGCAACGTCCCATCGAGCGTGATCGGGAGGTCGCCAGCTCGGACTGGGAAGGTCTCGCCGGTGGCGATGATCTCATTCACGACCGGGACCGCGCCGGCGGACTGACCGGCCATCACGCAGATGGCGTCGGGCCCGTCCTCCCGGCCGAGCCAGCGGTCCGGGTTCTGGTTGCACGCCACCGCCGGATCGCGCCGCGGGAAGAAACGCGTCGGGAGGGACGACCTCGGGCCGAAGGTGAACGTCGACTTGCCCGCGACCGTTATCGACGGCTCGACGTCTGCGTCCACGATCGTGCCCGGCGCCGGGACTTCGATCGTGACGGCCAGGCCGTCGTCGCTACCGGCCTCGTCGCCCGACGGGGACGCCGCCGTCAGCGTCGCGCCAGGCGCGAAGGGCCCCATGCGGGCGGCGAGGAGCTCGAACGCGGCATCGAAGGTCGTCACGTCGGCCAACGTCGTCCCGGTGAAGGGGTTCGCCGCACTTGCGACAGACGTCGAGTCCGGCTGGGCGGAGTTCTCGCCGCCACCGTTCCACGGACCCCACAGAACCTCGCGCACGAACGTGTCGGCGAGGAAGAAGTCGTCTTCGTCGGGGCGGGGCGGGAGCGGCGCGCCGTCGAGGAGCACGTCGAGCGCACGCGCGCCCGACGCCGGCTCCACGATGCCGTAGCCCTCGAACACGTACTGGAGGCCGTTGAAGGGGACGGTGGGCGGTACCTGAAGCGTGATGCCTTCGGTGTCGTGCTCGGCCGTCTTGAAGACCACCTCAACGAGCTCGGCGCGCGTGAGCTTGCCGTCGGCGAGGTAGGGGCTCCCGGCGACGGGCGCGCCCTTGGCGATGACTCCCGACTCGCCATCGTCGTTCTTCGGCCCGGTTGCGCCGTCGCCCAGCGCCCCCCGCACACCGCGCAGCACCGAGCCGAACACACCGGCTGTATAGGGCGTCGCCGCCGACGTGCCGCTGTGGCGGGTGGTCCCGTCCGGCGAATTCGCCGCCGCCGCGGGGATGTCGCCCAGGCCGAAGGACGAGACATCGACCGGCTTCCCCGTGCCGATGAAGGGCTGCCGCGAGCCTCTCTCCACCGCACCGACTCGGATCACCCAGTCGGGGCCGAGGCTGTCGGACGTGTAGGTCTGCTCGGGCGTGAGGAAGGCGTTCTCGTTGCCGTTGCCGGCGGCATAGAGGGCGATCTGACCCTTCTCCGCCTGCTCGCGCGGGAAGTCGGGTGGCAACAGGCCGGCGAAGCCGATGTTGGCCAGCGTGCCGAAGGAGTTGGAGGCCAGGTCGACCCAGTCGAAGCCGTACATGTGGTCCGTGGCGGCGAACCCTTCGCCGAACGCGAGCAGGCACGTCGGGCAGAAGCCGTAGATGTTGCCGACGGCGACGCTCGCGGATGCCGTCCCGTGCCCGTCGTCGTCAAGGATCGGCGTGGCGTCGGGTTCCGCGTTGATGGCGGCGGTGTCACTTGCGTCGAGCACGCCGACGATCTTGGTGCCGGGTACCCAGAACAGCTTGCCCTTGACGATCTTCTCGGTCGTGAACAGCTCGGCGTCCTCGGCCGGGTGCAGCCGGCCCGGGGCAAACGGCTGGCCGAGCGTAATGGGCAGGGCCTCGGCATCGGCGGGAAAGCCGGGCAGGTACGTGCTCGGATGGCGCGTGAAATCGCCCGTGAGCTCCTTCACTCCTTCGTCGGGGTAGAGGGCGGCGCCGAAGTCGTCGTGGTAGAGGTTGATGCCGGTGTCGCTCACGCCGACGACAACGAAGGGCGACGCCTGAGGCGTCTCCGCCGACACGAGGACGGGCACGACCTCCCGCTTCTCGTAGCCGTTGGCATCGGTCAGCTTCACCGTGACGAAGTGGTTGCCGAGCCCGAAGTTGGTCGTCACTTCCGTGCCGCGGGACTCGAAGATGCCGTTGAAGTCGAGATCCCACGCAACGTCGAACGGAGCTGTCCCGCCCGTGACGGAGGCGCTCACCACCTGCGGGTCGTCGAGCTGGAACCGGTAGGGCGCGCCCGTGGCGAGAACGGGCACCGGATCGGGTTGGCTGACGGTCGCGACTGCCGTCACCCGGTACTCGTCGGGAGCGGTGACGCTCGCCCGCACGATGGCCGCCCATTCGCCCGCTGCCGGGTCCTCGATCACGATGCGCTCCGGCTGCTCGAAGCCCGCGCCCGATGTGTTGCCGTCCTCGCGGTCGCTGGGATCGTCGACGAGCAGGTCGTAGCCGCGGAGCCGCACGGCGACGAGGTCATACGAAACGGCCCAGTCGAGCTCGAGGTCGAGACGCTCGGTGCCCGCCGGCACCGCGAAGGGGTGGCGGTCGCCCTCTTCGTCTGAGATCAGGTTTGCCTCGGGTCCCCTCTGGTGGGTTTTGTCGAGGACGGTCACCTGGTCCTCGGTGCGAATGAAGATGAGGACGCTGTCGGTCGCGACCGCGCCCACATCGTCGGTTACGGAGACGTTGAGAGCAGCCGGGCCGGCGAGGTCGGTCGTGTCGAAGATCGTGCTTGCCGCGCCGGCGTCGGCGAACCGGTCCGAGGCACCGGCGAACGACCACGAGTAGCTGTACGGAGGTGCCCCGAGTCCGGCGGTAGCCCGCACGGGCACCTTGGCGCCGAAGAGCACCGCGACGGAGTCACCCGCGTCGACGAAGAGGGTGGGCGCGGTCGACATCCCTTCGATCCGCAGCATGCCGGCCTTGCCGGGGTTCGCCGTGCTGTCGACCACCGGGCGGCCGTTCACCTTGGTGACCGAGACCGTCCCTTCTGCGCCGCGCACCGGAGCGGCCGCCACCGCGAGTAGGGCGACGCCTAGCACAGCGGCGGCACGCCGGACGTTCCGGACGGTTCGGTTGCTCACGCGTCGACCCCAGTCTTCTGTTGCTCTGCCTTCGACCCACTTCGGCGGTGCGCCCCGGGATTCCTGCCTGTGGCGGTACGCCGCGCCCTCTCAGAGCGTGAGTGGCGATCGCCGCACACGGACCGTCCGCATCGCCGCCGGCTGCGCCGGAGGCGTGCAGCGGCGGGTCATGAATCCGAGTGGTGTAGCTGACGAGCGGATCCCCCTCGCTCGTCACGGGCCGAGCAGAGCCGCAGGCACAACCGCAACGCCATCCGGACGCCGATACGCCTCCAGACCCGCGGTTACCACCACGGCGTCGAGAAGATCCGGGCCGATCTGGTCCTGGAGCCAGAGGAGGTGACGAACGTCCCCGGCATCAACCGTCCGGCTCAGCTTCACCTCGAACGCGACAACACGATGGTCGGCGCGCTCGACGAGAAGGTCGATCTCGCGTTCACCGCGGTGCGTCCGCAGGTGGACCACGCGAGCCTCTGAGGACTGGGCGTACACGCGGAGCGACAGCGTCACGAGCGACTCGAACAGGGCGCCGAGCAGGGTGCCGTCTCGTGGAATGGGCGACCCGGCGTCCCGCCCCTCGAGCAGCGCATCTCGGCCGACACCAAGCAGGCGCGCTGCGAGGGCCGGGTCGGCGAGGTGATGCTTCGGCCCCTGCCCGAGCCGGCGCAGGTGACTGCCCGATGGAAGCCATCCGGGCACGTCTTCGATGATCCATAGACGCTCGAGGATGTCTCGATACGGGATCGTCGTCGTCTTCGCCGGCTTCTCGCCCTCGCCTCCGGTGGCCGCATCGCGAATGGTCTCGAACGACGCCGTCGTCGACGTCGCGGCGGCGTAAGCCGCCATCCACCTGCGGAGCACGCTCTCGTTACGCACCGGCCGTCCCAGGAGCTCGAAATCGCGCTCGACGATCCGCTCGATGTAGCCGTCAAGCTGGGCGCGCCGAGCGCGGTCGCCCAGACCGCGAATCGCGGGAAAGCCCGAGGCGACGACTTCGTCGGTGTAGTCCTCCAGGCCCGCGGTCGTGGAGCCGGCCACGCCATCGCGGGAACCGCTGAGCAGATCCGCGAGGCTGACGGTTGGCCGCTCGACGCCCCGCTCGGCAAGGGAGAGCGGGCGCATCCGAACCGTCGCGATCCGCCCCGCGCCCGAGTGCGTCGGCGAGTCCGTTGGCGTCGCCGACCCGGTGAGGAGAAACCTCCCGGCGGCGGGACGACCGTCGACGGCGCGGCGCACCGCATCCCAAGACTCCGGCAACCGCTGCCACTCGTCGATCAGGATCGGCGGCTTTCCCGCGGTCAGCCGAGACGGATCCGCCGCCACCACCTCGCGCGCACCTGGGTCGTCGAGCTGGTGCACCGTCGCGGCGCGCCGCAACGCGGTTGCTGTCTTCCCGACGGCCTTCGGCCCTTCGATGGCGATCGCCGGCAATTCCGCGATGAGCTCGTCCAGCTCGTCATCGATGACCCGCGGCAGGTACTCCACCGCCCGAACGATACCATTTTGCGAAGGCTTACGATACCGTTTCGCACCAGAAACCGATACCGTTTTGCGAACCCTCAGCCTTCCGGCTGTCGACGGCGGCGAGCTCGTCAGCCCTCGCCTACTGCTCGACCTGCGCAGTGGCTGGAGTGTCGGCGAGATCCGCGAGGCCCTTCGAGAGAGGCCCTTCGAGAGAGGCCCTGACTCGCGGGCAGGAAGTCTTCACGGTTCACGCATGCGTGAACCGTGAAGAGTGGGGTACGATGGGGTCGTATGAGAGTCAGCCCTGGCGCGGATGAGTTGCGAGACCTTCTCGACGCGCTCGCCCGCGCCAAGGTGCCTGTGTCGGACGGACGCGATGGCCAGCTGGTGGTGGACGGCACCGAGATGCCCATTGAGGTCAAGCGTCTCAGCGCAGTCACCCCCGCCATCGCGAGAGGCTTCCGTCGACCCCCGAAGGGGACCTTGGGCGTGGTCGTGGCCGATCGGATCAGCGAGGAGGCTCGTCGGGAGCTCGCGTCCCGCGGGTGGGGTTGGGTCGACCGCCGAGGGCACGTACGCGTGTGGGCGCCTGGCCTGCGAATCGCGACGGAGATCGAGCCCCTGCGCACCCAGACACCCGGTGAGCGGTTCTCATCGGTCTTCCCGCCGGTTGGGATCGAGGTCGCGCTCGCGCTGCTCGAGGATCCCGGACGGGACTGGTCGGTGACTGAGCTGGCGGCACGGATCCGTCGCGCTGCCGGAGGAGTCTCCGAACGCCTACGGGCATTGCAGCACGCGGGTCTGGTGGACCGACGCAACCGACCGATCATTCCGGAGCTCTTCTGGGAGCTGGTTGGGCCGTGGCATCAGCGTCCGACTGCACTCGGGTCGTTCCCCGGCCTGGACGGGCCTTTCGATCAGCTTTCGTGGCTCGGGCTCCCGACCGACTGGGTGATCACCGATACCCAGGCAGCGTTGATCCTCGGCGGTCCGGTCATCGCGTCGAGCGACGGCCCGCCGGACTTCTATGTGCCGCAGCCTTCGATGGTCGACGCGGCTGTGTCCCACTTCGGCCCAGCTCGCGGGCAGGCGGCGGCAACCGTCCGCCCGATCCGCTACGCGGGCATCAACAGCGATACGCCGTTCCAGCGGACGCCGGCGGGCATCCAAGTCGCGCATCCCGTGGTCGTCGCGCTCGACCTCGCTCACGATCGTGCTCGCGGACGCGAGGTGGTCGAGGCGTGGGACCCAACACCACTCGGAGTCACCCGTGTCTGGTGATCCCGTCGTTCTGGCTGCAGCGACCGGCAGCCTCCCGTACCGCGTGACCCGGAGTACCTGCCCTACGCCACGCACCGGCTCGCGTTCGACACGCGAACGTCGGTCGAGCTCGTCGTGCGGCCTCGCCAGCAGGGCCAGCCGGTCGCTGCCATCGTCGACGTCGCGAGTGCTCCTGCGCTTGTCGCGATCAAGCTCGGCATCAGCGAAGGAGTCGGGCGCCAGCGCGACCCTCGCAAGGTAGGCAGTGACGCGTTCGATGTCGCTCGGCTGCTGCAGCGGTTCGGGCCCGACGCATTGGCCGACGAGCTCGCCTCGATCGGTGAGCCTGACTGCGTCGATCGAGTGGCCGCGCTCGCGGAGCGCCACCTCGTCGAGAACGCCGACCGTACCGTCGCTGCGATCGTGCGATCGTCGGTTCAGGGAGTCGTGCGGGTCGGACCTGACCAGCTCGAGCTCCTTGGACGTGCCTTCAGCGCTCGGCTTCGCCGAGTCTGACTGCGGCGATGCCGGTGAGTCCGACCTGTGGATCAGTCCGCGAAGCGATCGAGGCGATTGCCTCCTGGACCAACTCTGCCCGCGGTTCTCCGATCCTGGCGCAGGCGAATTAGGCGAGTGCATCGCGATCCGCGGCCGTGAGCGCGCGGATCTTCACTGAGCTATCCCGAGCTGTCGCCGAGGACGCGGAGGGTCGCGGCGCGGAGGTCTCCGGGCATGGTGGGCCCGCCGAGTCCATAGACATCCTGCCTCGCCCTCAGCCTGGCCAGCGCTGACCGGTGGGCGACGAACTCGTCGTCCTGGCTGAACCACGCCCGCATGGCTTCGTGACTGATCTCGGGATTTGCCGTGGCGAAGCTGTCCTCGCTCTCGCTCACGGCTTGCCACGGGTCCTCGAGGTGTGTCTTGCGGACGAGCTCGCGTCCCGTGTGTCGGCCGTACTGGTCGACGACGTAGTCGATCACCGCCAGGTCGTCATCGGCGGGGTCCTGCTGTCGTGGCCGCGGCCCCTGGCAGTAGTAGGCCAACTTATGGACCTTCAGGTCACCAGCATCGGGTAGGCGGTTCCGCAGCTCGCGAGCAACATCGTGGGCCGAGAACACTCAAACACCTTCCCCCTCCGGGCTGGACCAACGGTAAGGAACGGGTGTGACTCGCACTCATGATGCCCTCCACCGAGCAACACCCTGGCGATGTGTACATCGACGCCGTCGGTCAGCACTCTGGCGAGGCCGCCGCCGACCGATACGAAGATGTGTTCGAGTCTCAAGTCAGTGACCGCAAGTCTCTTCGCCGAGAACCGGGGAGGATGGCGCGGGCGCGGGGTGCCCGCGCCCACGCACATCTCAGCCGGGTGGCCCGGCTCGGGCTGGGATTTTGTCTATTCGGTTGTCAAGGAGCCCGGCTTGGCGGTCGCGTTCGGTTTTCTCGGCGTGGCATGGGGTGCTCAGCGCTTTGAGGTTCCGGAGGCTGGTAGGACCGTGGTTGGCGACGGGGTTGTGGTGGTCCCATTGCAGCCCGTAGCGGCGACCGCAGCCGTCGTCGCAGCTTTTGCCCAGAAACTCGGGTGGTGATCCGAGTTCGAGGGCGGTGCGGAGTTCGGTTTTGAGGTAGCGGCCGTAGTGGACGACGGTGTGGATGTCGACACCGTCGTGGGTGACGGCTTTGATGAAGGCGTCGGCTTCGACGGCGTCGCGCACGACGTGGACGGGGACTGGTCCGCCGCCGATCACATGGCACGGCTCGCCTTCATGGGCGTGCCCGCGGCGGTAGGCGCGGAGGTCGCAGACGAAGACGACGTCGGCTCGTAGGTGGTGGGGTTTGCCTTCCCCAGCCAACATGGCGGCGAAGGCCAAAGCTGCGTAGTAATCGCGTGGTTCGGTGCGGCCCTCTGATCGTCCGGCTCGCCAGAGGCGATCGGTCTCGACGTCGAGGCGGTTGATGATCGGGATGCCGACCTCGGGCGGGAGGGCGAAGGAGCCCCAGATCTGGCCGATCTCGTTGGTGCCGTGCCGGAAGCGTTGCTCGGCGTGTTGGCGGCGGTGGAGCTCTTCGGGGTCGATCGAGTCGAGGCGGAGCCGGCGGGCCTTCTCCTTCAGCCCGCGGAGGCTGTGGGTGCGGGCATGGGAGAGCAGCTCGCCCTCCACGCCTGCGACCTTGGCGGCGGTCGAGGTGATCTCGCGTGCCTGGGCCAGCGACAGCTCACCGGCGGCGACGGCCTCGGCGGTCGCGGGACACTCGCCCAGCGCGGCGATCGTCTCGAGCTCGGCGCGGGCGGCTCCGGTGGAGGTTCCCGCGAGTCGGGCCATCCACTCGGCGGTGGAGCCGAAGCCTCGCCCGCGGTGGGCTCCGCATTCGCCGGCCCGGGCGGCGGCGCGGGCCCGAGCGGATGCGCACAGCCGCTCAGCCTCGGCGAGGCGCTCCACAGCGGCGGCACACGCAGCCCCCGACCACAGTTCCGCCTCGAAGCCGACGAGCGCGTCACGCAGCGCGCCGATCGCCGCCAACAGCCCGCCCGGCCCGTCGGCCGCGTCCGCAACGGCTTCGGAGCTCAGCACTTGTTCGGCCACGGCGACACCTCCTCTCCGACCAGCGCGGACACGCGGCGGGGTCAGCTTCAGAAAGCGGAGGGCCATCAGCCTGGCCCTCGAGGCGTACCGCCATCATACACGAACAGGTGTTCGTGTCAAGACCTCAGACAGGATTTTTCTTGCGCCAGCACCAGGATGGCCTCGCTGCAGTTACGAGTCGGCGGTGATCTTCAGCCTGCGAATCGCGCGGCCGCGAAGGCGAGGCTCACGGATGCGAACACAAGCCCGAGGTTCGCGTGGATGATGCTGCGGGTCTGGCTGGTCACCGCGGCCATCAGGTCCTTGTGGAACGCGCCCATCAGCTCATGCCGCAAACTCCCCACCTCGGCGCGGAGCTGGGTGCCGAGGCTGTCGATCTCGCCGCAAAGCTGTGCTCCGAGGGCATCGATGTCGGGACCTCGACGCGAGGTTCTCGAGGCGTTCCATCAGGCTCTGGGCTTCCGTCCCGCCGAGCACCGCATGAAGGCGGTTGTGGAGTTGGCGGGCAGCTTCGGCATCAAGGTGCATTGTCACTGCGATCCGGTGTGGTGGCAACCAAGCGGCGAGCGGGCCGGGCTCGCGAGTTGGCCGAAGCAGGCCTGCGAGCAAAAGGGGGGTCAGCGCAACAGGTCGGCCGGCCGCAGCCGCACCGGCAGCGGGCTGTCGACAACGATCTCGGTGTCGCTGCTCGGTCTCCACAGTGGCAACCCGGGTGAGGGCCCGCACCTTCGAATAGGACAGCTCGGCCCGAGAGAACGCTTCCCGGATCACCGGAAGGGCGGCGATCGCCCGGGCGACCCGCACGTGTTCGCGGGCCGTGGCGGCGGCGAGACCGCACTTCCATTCCAGCCAGTGGGCCATGGAGCGGCACTCCCAGCGGCCATAGGCCTCGCGGCGGTCGTATTCGGCCACCAACAGCAACAAGCGGCACATCGCCGCCGACAGATGCCCGGCCTGGGTCATGATCTGGAACTCGAGGCGGTCATCGCCCAAACTCTCCGGCGCCGCCATCGCCTCGGCCAGCTCCTCGGCCGGCCCGATCGCTGCCGCCGCCTCGACCTCGGCCCGGCGCCGGTCCTCGGTGATGCCCCACATCGCCATAACAACCTTCAAACCGTATGGGAACGTACGTTTGGGATGCTACGGCACAGGTGTGACACGAAGATCCCGGCCCCGCCGGCAGGCTGTGGCAGCCGGCGGAGGACCATGCGGTTCGCCTGCTAGCAGCCCGAGGATCGGACCGACACGGAAGTACGCTGACGCCACTCTGGTGAGCGCTTGGGGGGTGGGGTGGGGATGTCGGAGACGGCGACGGTGACGATCCTGTTCACCGACCTCGTCGGTTCGACCGCGCTGCTCCAGCACGGCCCCGAGGTGGCCGACCGGCTGCGTCGGGAGCACACCGCGGCCCTCCGGCACGCGATCGCGCGGCACCGTGGCACCGAGGTCAAGAGCACGGGCGACGGGATGATGGTCACCTTCGCCAGCGCGGCCGACGCCGTGGCCGCGGGCGGCGACATCCAGCGGGCGGTGCAGCGCCTCATCCGCGACGACCCCCGCCACCCAGGCGTGCGCGTCGGCATCAGCACCGGTGAGGCCTTCCGGGAGGATGGTGACTGGTTCGGCCCGCCGGTGGTCGAGGCCGCTCGCCTCGTTGCCGCCGACCAAGCAGCCGCCGGGGAGGTGCTGGCCACCGCAGTGGTGGCCGCCCTCGTGGGGAAGCGTGGCGGCCACGTGTACACGCCGCTCGGCGCGCGCGAGCTGAAAGGCTTCGACGAGCCCGTGGAGGTCGGGCGCTTCGAGTGGCAGGCGACGGAGCCCGCCACCAGCCCGTTGCCGCCGGGCGCGGCCATGGCGGTGGCGACCCAGCTCGTCGGGCGCGAACCAGAGCGCGAGCGGCTCCGGGAACGGTGGAAGGCGGCGAAGGCCGGAGACGCCGCGCCCCGGCTGGTCCTCGTATCGGGAGAACCGGGAATCGGCAAGACCAGCCTGGTCGCCCAGCTTGCGGTGGAAGCCCACGCCGAAGGCGCGCTCGTGCTCTGGGGGCGCTGCGAGGAGGATCTCGGCCTCGCCTATCAACCCTTCGTCGAGGCGATCGGCCATTGGCGGGAGCACGCCCCCGACGAGGTCGATGCACTGCTGCCCCCTGCCCTGGCCCCCCTGCTGGCGGCCATGCCCTCCCGCACGTTGGCGAGCCCGCTGCCGCTCGTCGACGCCGACGCCGCCCGCGCCGAGATGTTCTGGGGTTATGCCGACCTCGTGCGGAGCCGAGCGGAGAGCGGACCGATCCTGCTCGTCGTCGACGACCTGCACTGGGCCGACGCCGGCAGCCTGGCGCTGCTGCGCCACCTCGTGGTCGCGCTCGTGCGCCAGCCGGTGCTGGTGGCGGCGACCTACCGCGACACCGACCTGGACCGCTCCCACCCGCTGTCGGCCACGCTGGCCGACCTTCGACGCGAGACCCAGCCGGAGCGGATCGTCGTGCGGGGACTGGCACGCGATGAGATCGCCACGCTCGTGACCAACGACGCCGGCGGCGCGGAGACGGATGCCGCGTTCGTCGACTCGCTGCACGACCAGACCGCCGGGAACCCGTTTTTCCTCCTGCAGGTGCTTCGACACTTCGGCGAGGACAGCGCGGCCATTCCTGGCTCCGCCCGCGACGGAGCACTCCCCGAGGGCGTGCGGGAGGTGGTCGGGCGCCGCCTGTCCGCGCTCCCCGCTGGCGCCGACCACGTGCTGTCGATTGCCGCGGTGATGGGAAGCGTGTTCGACCTCCGGATCCTCGAGCGACTGGACCCGGCGATCACCGGCGGCACCGACCTGCTCGATCATCTTGATGCCGCGGTGAGCGCCCACCTCATCGAGGAGGTGGAGGGACGTCCTGGCCGGTTCACGTTCGTCCACGCCCTCGTCCGCCAGACACTGCTGGCCGAGCTCACGTGGGCCCGGCGGGCACGGTTGCACCGGGCCGTGGCGGGTGCTCTGGCGGAGATGAGCGCCGATCCGGTGTTGGTCGCCCACCACTACTGCGCCGGGGCAGGAGCGGGGACGGCGGCCGAGGCGGGGGAGTGGGCATTGCGGGCCGCGGCCGACCTCGACAGCCGCCTCGCCTTCGAGCAGAGCGAGCAGGTGATCTCCCAGGCGCTGCAGGTGATGGAGCTCGACGACCAGCCCGACCGGCTGCTCCGGGGCAGGCTCCGGTACGCCCGCGCCCGATCGCTGCATGCCCTCGATCTGGGGGTGGAAGCACGCAAGGAGTCGCTCGCCGCCGCCGAGGACGCGGCCGCGGTGGGCGACGTCGAGACCTTCGCCAGCGCGGCGATCACCACGATTGTCCGTGTCCAGCTCGGCGTCCCCGACCCGGAGGCCTGGGCCGTCGCCGAAGCGGCGCTGGCAGCGCTCGATCCCGACGACCACGGCACCCGTGCCGCCCTGCTGGCGGCGATGGCCTCCTACCGCGCCCTACGGAATCTCCAAGGCACCGACGCCGACGGCCAGGTGTTGGAGTCCATCGCCGAAGCGCGCCGCGCCCGCGATCCGAACAGCCTGGCTTATCCGTTGTCCACGTTCTTGCTCGTGCACACGGGCGCACCCGATCTGGGTGCGCAGCAGCAGATGCTCGACGAGCTGGAGGGCATGCTTCCCTCCATCGAGGTCATCGACCTTCGTCTCCCTATGGGAGCGACGGCAGCCCGCCACGGTGCCGTGCTCGCGCTGCAGCGGGGGGACGTGGCGGCGAGCGCGGCGGCCATCCGGCGCGGCATCGACGACGGCTACCTGCAGCGGAAGCACCGCAGCTCGGATGACGTCGAGGAGGGATCCCTGAGCCATGCCGCCGTGACGATCTTCAACGCGATGGACGCGTTGCGCTTGGGTGACCTGGCGGCGGCCGAGGCCCACAACGAATTCCTCCGGCGCCTCGCGGGCGACGACTTCAACCTGTTGACTACGTGGGGAGCGCAGCTCTTCCGGATCAGGCGCGCCCAGGGCCGGCTCTCCGAGCTCGTCGCGCTGTACCGGGGCCTGGTGGACCAGATGGCGCGTCTCCCCGCGGTAGTCGGCTCGCATGCCATCGCGCTGCTCGACACCGGTGACCTCGACACCGCGGCGATCACCATCGCACCCTTGCTCGCCGACGACCTCGCCGCGGTGCCACGCGACGGCACGCAGGCCATGGTGCTGGCCGACATGACCGAGGTCGTCGCCGCCGTCCGCGACCGCGACGCCGCCGCGGCCCTGCACGAGCGGCTCCTGCCGTTCGAAGGACAGGTGCTCGTGCTCAGCTGGGGGATCGCCTGCCTCGGCGCCGCCGACAGCTTCCTGGGGCTGCTCGACGGCGTGCTCGGACGGCACGACGACGCCATCGAGCGTCTGCGCCGCGGGCTCGAGCTCGACCAACGGGCGGTGCCTGCCCTCGCCCCGCGCTCCGCGGCATGGTTGGAGGCCGTCGAACACCTCAACGGCTGACGCTCAGACGAGCTGGCCGGCCTCCGGCTTGAGGACAGGGGCACCCACTAGCTCAAGGGCCTGCCCGACGACTGGCAGCTCTACGCGGTCAGCGTGCCGTAACGCGGGGGCGCGCGTGGTGGCGTCGTCGGCCCAGCCGACTGGCGGGAGGTGCTCCATGAGCGTCGTCGCCTGCTCCGTTCCCAACACCTCCTCGAGGCGCTGGTCAATCGTAGGCCCCGGCTACGACACATCCGTTAGCGGCTGGCCGATGACAGACGCAGATGCGGTGTTGACGGTCGAGAAGGACGACCACATCGCGACGGTGTGGCTCGACAACGAGGCGAAACGAAATGCGCTCGGGCTTCCGTTCTGGCGGGACATGCCCTCCGTCATGGCCGAGCTCGACGCCGACGACGACGTGCGCGCCATCGTGATTGCCGGACGCGGCGTCTGCTTCACGGCGCGGATCGACGTCGCCTTCCTCGCGGGCATGGGCGGATCGTTGGACGTCGAAGGGCCGAAGACCTTCCGCGGTCTCAACGGCGTGAAGCGCCTCCAGCAAGCGATCAGCGCCGTCGCCGACACGTCGAAGCCAACTATCGCGGCGATCCACGGGTGGTGTGTAGGCGCGGGTGTCGATCTGATCTCCGCGTGCGACATCCGGATCGCGGCGGCGGACGCCAAGTTCTCCGTTCGGGAAACGCGGCTGGCGATCGTGGCCGATGTCGGCACCCTGCAGCGTCTGCCTCGGGTCATCCCCGCAGGTCATGTGGCGGAGCTGGCGTTCACCGGCAAGGACATCGACGCCGAGCGGGCGCTGCGGATCGGCCTCGTCAACGACGTCTATCCCGACCAGGAGGCGGTACTGAAGGCGGGGCGGGAGCTGGCGGCTGAGATCGCCGCGCTGTCTCCTGCCGCGGTGCAGGGCACCAAGAAGGTGCTGCGTTACACGGAGGATCACACCGTCGAGGACGGCCTCGATGGCGACCTCCTGAGGATCGCCGCCCTGCGCAACCGCGTCGGGCACGGCGTCGACCGCGGCCCGCTCTGGTTGGTAGTAGGGCGACTCGGGCGACAGCGCCGTCATGGCGGTGACGTTGTCGCCGATGTTCGTGCGGTAGTAGCCGGGCTCGATCAGCGTGACGCTGATCGCCTCGAGGGCGTGCTTGCTGGCCGAGTACCTCGAGTTGAACGGCACACCCATCAACCCGGCGAGCGACGACACGTTGACGACCGCGCCGGAGCGGTTCTCCCGCATGGTCGGCAGTACGGCGCGGAGCATGCGGAGCACGCCGAACACGTTGGTTTCGAAGATCGCCCGCACCAACTCCTCGGGATAGGTCTCCACCGCTGACCGCCCGCCGATGCCGGCGTTGTTAACGAGCACGTCGATCGTTCCCGCTTCGCGCAGCACCGCGGCGACGGCGTCGGTGACTGAAGCGTCATCGGTGACGTCGAGCGCCACCACGTCGACCTTCAGTCCTTCAGCCTCCGCGGCGGCCAGTAGCTCGCCCGCCTTGTCGACGTTGCGCATCGTCGCGAATACCCGGTCACCCCGCCGGGCAAAGGCCAGCGCTGTCAACAGCCCGAACCCCGTGCTGCACCCCGTTACCAGAACGACCATCCCGCCCCTTCGGCTCGACCTCGACGTCGAGGAGGGAGGCTCTTTGATCGGGAGTGGCACGACGTCGTCGGTCAGCGGTCGCCCCGGCGATGCTCCCGGCCGATGTCCAAGGCGAAGAACTGACCATCAGCGAAGTGAGCGGTGAGCTGCAGCTCGCCGCCGAGCGCGGCGATGTAGCGCTGCAATGAAGACACGCGCAGGTCGTGGCGGCGTTCGAGCTTCGACACATCGGACTGGCTGATGCCCAGGGCAGCGCCGACCGCAGCCTGCGATCGCCCCAAGCCTTGCCGCACAGAGGCCAGCGAGGCCAGCGAGGCTCCGATGCGCCCCGCCGTTGGTGCTGGGCCTTCCCGCATCTTCTTGATGAATGCCGGCCACAACCGCGACACGCCGTACATCTCATGGGCACCGCACAGGGCCAGGAGCGCATCGGCCAGGCGACCGTGCGGCTGCCGGCGGACGGCGGCGGCGAGGATGCGCCAGTCGTCGAAGTCGCCGCGGTCGAGGATGTCATCGAGGGCGTCGAGCGGCAGCTTCTCGGGGTCGAGGCCGCCAGGAAGATCGAGGTGGCGGTGGACGAGCGTCATGGCTCCTCCTTGCTGATGTGGTCCAACATGGCGGCGCCGAGTGTGAGGCAGGCGCTCTCCACTGCTGACCATGAGCGCCACTGCGGCGCGAGCTTGCGGTAGCGCGAGAGGTCGACGTCGTCGAGGTCGTAGGGCCGTGGCCCGGCCAGCTGCTTGGCCACCTGCGTGGCGACCCGAACCCCGCCCGTTCCGAGCTGGTCGGCGTAGTAGTCATCGAGCTCGCACAGAACGGCGGCGGCCCGGTCGTCGAGACGAGCGGCCAGGGCGACGAGGTCGAGGTAGTCGCGTACCGCGTTGCGCCGCAGTACGAGCCAGGCCTTGATGCGAGCCATCTCCTCGATAGTCGGGATCCGCAGCGTGCCCCCACCGACCTTGACCTCCTGGACCTCGAGGGGCCGCCGGCGGATCAACTGGCGGATCCCGGTCTCGATGCCATCGAGGCGGCCCAGGATGAGCACCGGTCGGCGCACTCGGGCGGTGGCCCAGCCGTCGGTCGCTTCCAGGGCGTCGAGCAGGGTGTCGAAGCGCTCGCGCAGGTCGGCAAGCACATGGTCGGCGTCAAACGACACGCGGTGCTTGGCGTGGTGGGCTGCCGCGGTGCCGCCGACGAGCACCGCGTCGCTGAACATTGCCTGGAAGTGGGCGGCGGCGGCCAGCACGTCGGCGAAGTCGGGCTCGTCGGCCACCAGCGAAGCGTACCATGGTCAGTGGTTATAGTCACTAGTGCTAACAAGCGCTAGTGCCGAGGTGTCCACGCGACGCGTGGCGGGCTTCAGCCCATGCAAGGCGCAAAGCCCGCGCCACCTCTCCCACACATGCTCCCTCAGGAGAGGCCGAGTGACTCCACCAGCTCGAGGGCGTCGTCGAGCGGTACCCACCGGCTCTCGGCGTAGTCGCTGCCGGGACCGGGGTCGTACCGCTCGCGCAGGAGCTGGCGCTGCTCGGCCGGGAGCTTCCGGTTCACGCTGACCAGCACCTGGCCGCACAGCGTCCGGGTCGCCATCACTGCCTCGTCCTTCGTGCCGGTGCGAACGAACTCGTGGAGCAGGTCGCGGGTCGTGGCATCGAGTCGGTGGCCGCGCCACGAGCAGAGTCGCCGGAGGATCGACGCCCGGAACCGGTCCGAGCCCATGAGCTCCTGCAGCGACTCCGTCGTGACGTCGGGAAGCGAATCGCGGGTGCCTACCGACGACAGCACGAAGAAGGCATTGCGCCGAAGTCGGTCGATCTCTGCTTCGTCCTCGGCGATACGGCGGAGCTCCTCGACGACGGCTGCCGAGCGGACGTGGTGCGGCGCGGCGGCCTTCATCGCAACGTCCCGCACCCGACGGGCCGGGTCACGCAGCGCCCTGAGGATCCCGCCGGTGGCTTGCGGGTGGTCGAGGACGCTCAGCGCCCACACCGCCCGCACCCGCTCGTTGCGGTCGTCGGAGTCGAGCCCGGCGAGGGCGGCCGTCGTCAGCTCCTCGTCGCTCGCGCCGAGCTTGCCCATCTCCTCGACCAGCCAGTCGTGCCGCCCGTGGCCCAAGTTGTGGGGGGCCGCGGCGACGACCCCGAGCACGTCCTTGGTTGTCACCATCAGTTGCTCCTTCGACAGAAGTGGGAGCGGTGCAGGCGTCCTTTTGCATACCCGACACGTTGCAGACACTTTGGCAATGTGCCCCCTCGGCAGGCCGAGGGCGTTCTGTTCAGACCCGGCACGTTCCAGACTCTTTGGCAATGAGCCCCTGCACCGTCTCCCACCCCTAGGGGATCGCTACACCCACCGGTCGGGGTCGAGGCCGTGCTCCTCGCACAGCCGGCGAAGCCGGCGGATGGCGCCGCCGATGCGCTTGCCGTCGCGCATCACCCCGTAGAGCTGCTTGCTCACCACCTGCTGGCTGATGCCGAGCCGGGCCGCGACCTCGGCCTGGGTGAGCTGCTCGTCATAGGTGAGGTGGACGATCTGCCGCTGCCGCTCGGTCAACCCGGTGGCGACGAGCTGGCGCAGGAGCTCGAACATCTCCTCGCGGACCTCGTCGGGTTCGGTGTCGTCGGTGACGGCGTCGAACAGCGTGCCGGCGCGACGGTCGAAGACCTCGTCGCTCACGAGGAGCTCACGTCGTTGCCTGTCGTCCATCGGTGTCCTCACCAGGAGGACGGGGCTACACCCATGTGGATCGATAGAGGTCTCGCAGCAGGTTGACCGCGGCACCGTCGTGGATGAGCTCGCGGTGCGCAGCTTCGTGTGAGCGCAACCCTGTCTCCTACCAGCGGTTATCTGGTAGAACACAAGGCGCTGGGGCTCCCCTTCGGAGCAACGGCACGTGAGGACGCAAAGTTGGCCCACATGCGCGCAGACCCTGCCATCGCCACATGACTGCTGGCGGAGCGCTCCCGGCGCTGCTCGCTCTCGCTGTCGCACTCGCGGGGACTCCCGCGGCGATCAGGCTCCTCCGTCGTAGCCGCCTGCTCGACCATCCGAACGAACGCTCCAACCACGCGCACCCGACCGTGCGAGGCGCAGGAATCGCGGTCGCCGCCGCCGCGTTCCTGGGCGCAGTGGCCTCGGCAGACATCGCCGCGGCAGCCACGGGCATCACCCTCGTCACCGCGTCGGTGGGGTTCGCGCTCATCGGCGTGGCCGACGACGCTCGATCGGGGGTGTCCGTTCGCGTCCGCCTAGCCGGCCAGGTCGCGGTGGCGCTCGCCGCAGTCGCCGCTCTCGTCATCGACGCCAGCCCCGGCTGGCCGACGGTGCTCATAGCCGGCGGCGCGCTCTGGGTCATCGCCTACGTCAATGCGTTCAACTTCATGGACGGCATCAACGGCATCTCCGCGGCTCAGGCCGTTGTGGCGGGTGCGGCCCTCGCCTACATCGGACTCCAGCTCGACCTCCCGCTCGTCGCGGTAGGCGGGGCCGTCATCGCCGCTGCCGCCCTTGGGTTCGTTCCCTACAACTTCCCCCGAGCCCGCGCCTTCCTCGGTGACGTTGGCAGCTACTTCATCGGCGCGTGGCTGGCGCTGCTGGCGGTGATCGCCTTCCTCCAGGGTGCGAACGCCATCGCGGTCGCCGCGCCCTTCGCTCTCTACGGTGCCGACACGGCGACCACCCTTGTTCGCCGGGTCGTCCGCGGTGAGGTCTGGCACGACGCCCACAAGGAGCACACCTACCAACGGCTCGTGGCGCTCGGCTGGTCACACACACAGACCACGATCACCATCACGGCGCTTCTCGCAGCGAGTGCGGTCGCCGGTGCCCTCACACTTCACGATCCGAGCGTGGCGACGAGCGTCTTCGCAGCCGCCGCCGTCGCCACGATCACTGCCGCCTACCTCGCCCTTCCGGCCAGCATCGCTCCGGCGCTTCGACGCCATCCCGCCGGCACGACTCGATGAAGCAACTCGTGCAGTCGGTTCGCAATGGCGAACTGCGCCTCGTCGAGACACCGAAGCCCTACATCGGCCCGACCGAGGTGCTCGTCCGAACCCGTCGCTCGCTCGTGTCGGCCGGCACCGAGCGGGCCGTTCGCCAGCTCGCATCATCGAACCTCCTCGCGAAGGCCAAGGCCCGGCCCGACCTCGTACGCCAGGTGATCAAGAAGGCCCGCACCGAGGGCCTTCGTGCCACCGCCCGAACGATCCAAAGCCGCCTCGACGACGACATGCCGCTCGGCTACTCCGCCGCCGGCACTGTGATCGAGGTAGGCGCCGCCGTGGACGGCGTGCGCCCCGGCGATCGGGTCGCCACCGGCGGCGCCGGTCATGCCGAGCTCCAAGCCGTCAGCGGCATGCTCGCCGTCCGGATCCCCAACGGCATCGACGACGAAGCCGCTTCCTTCGCCACGGTCGGCGCCATCGCTCTCAACGGCCTCCGACTCGCCGATGTTGGCCCCGGCGCCTCCGTCGTTGTGATCGGTCTCGGCCTCGTCGGCCAGCTCACCGCTCGGCTCGCCCGAGCGGCGGGCTGCGGGGTAGTGGGCGTCGACGTACGGCAGTGGCCGGTCGACAAAGCCGAGGACCACACCGACCTCGCCCTCGTCGACAACGCTGACGACACCACCAACGCCATCCACGACTTCACCCGGGGGCGAGGCGCCGACGCTGTCATCGTCAGCGCCGCCACGAAGTCGTCCGACCCGATGCGCCGGGCAACCGACTTCGCCCGCGACCGAGCCATCCTCGTGCTCGTCGGCGACGTCGGCCTCGACCTCGACCGCCGCCCCCTCTACGACAAGGAACTCCAGCTCCGCGTCGCCCGCTCCTACGGACCCGGTCGCTACGACCCCGCCTATGAGGACCTCGGCATCGACTACCCGGTCGGCCATGTCCGCTGGACGGAGGGCCGCAACCTCGAAGCCGTCCTCGACCTGATCGCCACCCGCCGGCTCGAGGTCGCCGACCTCGTCACCCACCGCTTCCCGTTCGACGACGCCCTCGACGCCTACGCACTGCTCGACGGCGACGACCCCTACCTCGCCGTCCAGCTCGTCTACCCGGACGCCCCGCCCGCGCCGCAGCCCAAGCCCACCCCTGCAACGACTGCGAGCAACGGAATCGGCCTGATCGGCGCCGGCGCCTTCGCGCGCACCGTCCTCCTGCCCGGGCTCAAGGAGGCAGGCTTCACCGACTTCGTTGCCGTTTCCTCTGCCTCTGGTCTCAGCGCCGCCTCCCTCGTCGACAAGGGAACGTTCCGGCAGGCGGCCGACTCGCCCGAGGCCCTCATCGAGGACCCCGCCGTCGGCGTCGTCGTCATCGCCACTCCGCACGACACCCACGCCGCACTCGCCGCACGGGCCCTGCGCGCCGGCAAGCACGTCTTCTGCGAGAAGCCCCTCGCCCTCGACGACGAAGAGCTCTCCGACGTCGCCGACGCCTACCGCTCCAACCCCGGCGTGCTCTTCGTTGGCCTGAACCGACGGTGGTCACCTGCTATCGACGCGCTCAAGCACCACCTCACCGGCGACGGACCGCTGATGATCACCTACCGGGTGAACGCCGGCCCCATCCCCTCGGACCACTGGTACCGGGACCGCCGCCAGGGCGGCCGCCTCATCGGCGAGGTGTGCCAATTCATCGACACATGCGCCGCCATCACCGAGAGCCCGATCACGTCGGCATTCGCTTCTGGATCGGGGACGAACGAGACCCTCATCGACCCGGACGTGGCCGTCCTGCTCCGTTTCGCCGACGGTTCGCAAGCCGCCATCACCTATGCCAGCGCCGGTCACACCAAGACACCCAAGGAGCGGATCGAGATCCTCGGCCGCGGCCACACCGCGGTGCTGACCGACTTCACCTCGCTCGACCTCGACGGCAAGACCATCTGGAGTGGCCCGCAGGACAAGGGCCACACCCAGCTCCTCGCTCACCTCTACCGCACCGTCACCACCAACCGCGACGGCGACAACGGAGAGCCCGCGCTCGCCAGCACCGCGGCCACCCTCGCCGCCGCCGCTTCGCTGCTCACGGGCGAGTCCCTCCCACCGCTGGATCGCTGATGCGCACCCTGATCGTCACCCACTACTTCCCGCCGGAGATCGGCGCCCCTCAGGCCCGCCTCTCCGACCTGGCGCGCTTCTGGGCGAAGGAGGGTGACGAGGTGACCGTGCTCACCGGGATGCCGAACCACCCGACGGGCCGCATCCCCGACGAGTACCGCGGCAAGCTCCGCTGCGAAGAACACGTCGACGGCTACCACATCGTCCGCACCTGGCTCTATGCGACACCCAACGAAGGAATCGTCAAGAAGACGCTCGGCCACCTCTCCTTCATGGTCACGAGCGTGCTCCTCGGTGCCCGCCGCGCAGGCCCCGCCGACGTGGTCGTGGTGTCGTCCCCAACGTTCTTCTCTATCTTCTCTGCCTACGTGCTGGCGAGGATGAAGCGGGGCAAGCTCGTCGTCGAAGTGCGCGACCTGTGGCCGGCGATCTTCGTCGAGCTCGGCGTGCTCACCAACCGCACCCTCATCCGCATCCTCGAGCGCCTCGAGCTGTGGGCCTACCGCACCGCCGACGCCGTCGTGGTCGTGAGCGAGGGCTTCCAAGACGACCTCATCGCCCGGGGCATCAAGCCCGACAAGGTGCACACCATCCGCAACGGCGTCGACCTCGACCGCTTCGCCGCCGGCGGCGATCCAGCGGAAGGACGTGCCCGCCTCGGCGTGCCCGATGGTCACACCCTTGTCCTCTATATAGGGGCGCACGGCATCTCCCACGGCCTCGACGCCATCGTGCGAGCTGCGGCCCGCCTGCAAGGCGAACCCATCCACATCGCATTCGTCGGCGAAGGCGCCAAGAAGGCCGAGCTCGTCGCCCAGGTCGAGCGGCACAACATCGAAAACGTCACCATGCAGCCCGGGGTGCCCCATCAAGAGGTGCCCGCCCTGCTGGACGCCGCCGACATCTGCCTGGTGCCGCTGCGGGACGTGCCGCTCTTCAGCTCCTTCATCCCATCGAAGATCTTCGAGTACTTCGCCGCCGGCAAGGCAGTGCTCGGCGCCGTCACCGGCGAACCCGCCCGCATCCTCGACGCCGGCGGTGCTCTCGTCGTCGCCCCTGAGGACGACACCGCCATCGCCGAAGCCATTCGCGAGCTGGCCAAGGACGCCGACCGCCGGGCCGAGATGGGCACCGATGCCCGCCGCTACGTCGAAGACCACTTCGACCGCCGCGCACTCGCCGACCGCTACCGGCACGTTTGCGCCGGACTGTCAGGGTGAGACCATGAGGATCCTCGTCACCGGCGGCAGCGGCTTCCTCGGCAGCCGCGTGCTCGCCGCTCTCGCAACCACCGGCGACGACGTGCTCGCCCTGGCCCGCTCCACTGAAGCCGCCGAAGCGGTCGGGGCCCACGGCGCCACACCCATCACCGGCGACCTCGACGATCAAGCCAGCATCGACGCCGCCTTCCTCGCCGCCGACGCCGATGTGCTGCTCAACATCGCCTCGCTCGGCTTCGGTCACGCCCCCGGCATCGTCGCCGCCGCTGAAGAGGCCGGAATCAAGCGAGCGATCTTTGTCTCCACTACCTCGCTCTTCACGAACCTCAACGCCCCTTCCAAGGCCACCCGGCAGGCGGCCGAAGACGCCATCACCCAGAGCGCCCTGCGGTGGACGATCATCCGCCCGACCATGATCTACGGCACGCCCCGCGACCGGAACATGTGGCGCCTCCTCCAGCTCCTCCGCCGCGCCCCCGTCGTGCCGCTCCCCGGCGCCGGCAACCTCCACCAGCCAGTCCACGCCGACGATCTCGCCCACGCCGTCGTCATCGCCGCCACCACCGGCGACGCCGTCGGCCAGGCCTACGATCTTGCGGGACCGCAGCCTCTCACCCTCCGCCAGCTCGTCGCAGAAGCAGCCGCCGCTCTCGGCCGCCGCGCCACGACCGTGCCCCTTCCGGCGGCGCCCATCGTCGCCGCCCTCAACCTCATCGAGCGCACCGGTCGCCACCTCCCCATTACCGCCGAGCAGGTGGTCCGCCTCACCGAGGACAAGGCCTTCGACATCACCGCCGCCCGTCGAGACCTCAGCTTCGACCCGAGACCCTTCGCCGAGGGCATCGCCCACGAGGCGATGATGGCCCCCTGAACATCGGCCCCACCGTCCGGGCCCTGCGCCACCTGGGCCCCGACCAGGTCGCCCACCGGCTGCGGCTGCGGTCGAAGCGCCGCCTCTACGCCCTGCTGCCGGAACCCGTCGCCTTGGCCAGGCTGCGGCGCAGCTCCACTACCGCCGGCTGGCCCGAGGCGTTCGAGCCCGTCGACCAGCGGTGCCCACCCGAGGCCACCACGGTCGACCAGCTCCGCGAGCGCCGGTTCGAGCTGGCGGGCCACACCGTCACGCTCCAACAAGATGACTGGAATCCCGCCGGCACCAGCCAGCTGTGGCGCTACCACCTCCACTACTGGGAATGGGCGTGGCCCCTCATCAACGCCAGCGACGGCCGAACCGTCTTCGAGCCGCTGTGGACCGAGTGGCAGACCGCCACCCGAGTCGGACGAGGCGACGCCTGGTCGCCGTACGTCGTGGCCGTTCGAGCCTGGGCCTTGTGCGGCCTTCACCGCCATCTCGTCCAGGGCGCCACCAACGAAGACGCCTACCTCGAATCGCTCCAGGTGCACGCCGGGCACGTGCTCGCCCATCTGGAGCTCGACGTGGGCGGCAACCACCTGATGAAGAACATCAAAGCCCTGTTCGGGTTGGGCCTGTTCTTCGACGACGCCACGTTGCTCGGCCGGGGCCACCACCTGCTCGCCCGAGAGCTGCCGGTGCAGGTGCTGGACGACGGCGGCCACTTCGAGCGCTCGCCCAGCTACCACGCCCAGGTCTTGGCCGACCTGATCGACATCCACGACCTGCTCGCCGCCAGCGGCCATCGTCCACCCGACGCGCTGAGCGACAGCATCGATCGGATGCGGCGCTGGCTGGCGGTGATGCTCATGCCGGGCGGCACCGTGCCGCTGCTGCGCGACTGCATTCCCGTCCCCGCCGACCGCCTCGACGTCCTCGGCGTCGACCGGTCACGCCAACCAGAACGCCTCGTGGTATTGCCCGACTCCGGCTACGTCGTCGCCGACACGGGACGACTCCACGCCGTCCTCGACGTCGGTCAACCGTGCCCGCGGCGTCTGCCTGCCCACGCCCAGGCCGACAGCCTCAACTGGGTGCTGCACGTCGGCGGCCAGCCGGCCGTGATCGACACCGGCACGTCGAGCTACCAAGACCCAGAGACCCGAGCCTACGAGCGGTCGACGGCGGCCCACAGCACGGTGGAGATCGACGGAGAAGACTCGACCGAGGTCTTCGGCTCGTTCCGGGCCGGACGCCGGGCCACGGTGCAGCTCGGTAGCGTCGTCGACGACGGAACGACCATCACGGTGAAGGCCACCCATGACGGCTACCGCTTCCTGCCTGGCTCGCCTGTCCACCACCGCACCTGGACGATTGGCGCCGACACGGTCGGGATCGTCGACCGCGTCACGGGCAGCGGCCACCACACCGTCACCGCCCGGTCCCATCTCGCCGACCCCGAAGAAACACCGGTGCGCTCGGAGCCGCCCGGCACCACAACCACCTCTCCCCGGTCCGTCGGCATGGGCCGACGGGTCGACGGCACGGTGCACGTCGTCAAGCTCTCGGCCGAGCTACCGGTGGAGGTGCGCACCGTGATCGAGCGCCGCGGAGACCCGCAGCCCGGTGGAGACGGCGCCGCACCGACGATCTAGCTTGGTCGGCCAGCAACGGCGGAGCTGAGAGAGGACCTGTGAAACAGCTGGTGCAGTCGGTGCGCAACGGCGAGCTTCGACTCGTGGACACACCCACGCCCCAGATCGGCGCGGCCGAGGTGCTGGTCCGCACCACCTGCTCGCTGGTGTCGGCCGGAGCGGAGGCCGTCCGGCAGCTCGCCTCGGCTCGCCTGCTGTCCAAGGCCTGGTCCGCCCGATCTCGTGTGCCAGGGGGTCGGTCCGCTCTCCCAGCGCGGCGCGCTGGGAGATCCTCATGCTCCCGGCACCTGGCGAACCCTAGTTCCCGCTCCTCTCTTCGGGAGCCCGGCCGACGAGCAAATCGACCCCTGGCTCCCGAGCGCCCGGCCAAGAGGCCATCGAGGTCAGCGAGCCCAATCCGTTGGTAGCGTGTCCGCGCGTGGAGGCGGTTGAGGAGCAAGGACAGCTCGGGGTCCACGAACGGGCGATCGGTTAGCCCACAATGACGAGGGAGCGCGTCAACGGAGAACGTCCACGTCAGGAGAGCTCGGCACGCAGCACACCGGTGGGCCGTCAGCAGGCCCAGCCACTGCTCGTCGGGACGATGATCGCCACGATCATCTGCACGGCGCTGCTCGGCGGTTACGCCATCGGGCTCGTTCCTGAGCCGCAGCACGCGGCGACCGCCGTGCTCATCGCGGTTGTTGTCTTCGTCGCCGGCAACATGACGCGTCGCCGGTTTCGTCCGCTGGCGGCCCTGTCCGTCTTCGTCTACAGCTATCCGTTGCTGACCTTCCTCAAGTATTACGGAACCGACGTCAGCTGGGGCAGTCCCAACTTCCTGCCGCTGAGCCGAGACCTCGACCTCGTCGCCTTCTCGGCGCTCGTCGGTCTCGTCGGGCTGGTCGGACTGATTGCCGGGCTGAGTGTGCCTCTCAGAGGCCACTACTCGTTGCGCGCATTTCGGCTACAGCTCGACAACCGCCTCCGCCCGCTAAGCCCGACGGCGTTCGCCTTCTTCGCACTCGTCGCGGTCGGCCTCATCGCGATCGCGACACCAAACAGGGGGACCATCTTCACGCAGGCCTACGCGACTGGCGGCCAGTCGATTGCCGACCGAATCGGCTTCTCGGGTGGCCCGCTTATGGGCTTCGCACTGCTTCTCCTGCTCCTGATCGACGCCAGGGTAGTCGACTCCGGAACCAGGGCCCAGCTCAAGCTGTGGGGTGTCGCCACGGTGTTCGTGCTAGGCGCGACGTACCTGCAGCTTCTCCGCGGCAACCGGAACAGCGTGGGTTTCTGGATCGCCGGGGGGTTGATCATCTGGCTCACGTCGGCCCGAACTGGGGTCTCCTGGCCGCCGAGGACCACGCGATACGTGCTGGCCGCCTGCGTAGTGCTCGCCGTCTTTGCGGCCATAGGGACGCTACGAAGCCAGTTAGCGCATGGAGGCGATCGCGTGTCCATCGTTGGCTCGATCACCCCGCAGCTGATCGGTGGGACCAGCGCCGCCATCGCCCAGACCGAGGTCGCCGCCGCGTACAAGTACCGCCAAGGCGGCTCAGCCCCGATCTGGGGTGCGACGTACTACGGCTACGCCCTCAGCCTGCCGCCGCAGCCTGTGGCCGACGCGCTTCGCATCCCCCGCCCCGTCACGGGAACGACCGGCCCCGCGTGGTGGGGCTTCGAGCAGCGGCTGACGATCGGGGGGATCCACATCGTCAGCATCCCCTTGGTGAACTTCGGGCCGTACGGCGTCTTCCCTGCGATGTGGCTGATCGGTCGGCTCATAGCCTGGATGGAGAGGGGGCGCTCCTCCCTCCGGGTGTACCGCGTGTTGCTCTATTACACGATCCTTGCGGTGGTCTTCTACTGGTTCTGGTACGGCGATCTCTACATCGTTCGGGCGGCGATGGCCGCAGCGTTCATCGGGCTGCTGTACGAACTCCGATCACGCTCCAGACGAGGTGCTAGCCGCGCCCAGAAGCTTCACCCCACGCACACGTGAGCGCCTTGCGGATCGCGTACTGCCCGACGCTCCGATCACCTGGTGGGCTCACAGCGGCAATACACCTCTACGCACAGGCGACCCGATCAGCCGCACCCCCTGATGTCTTCGTCGGCCCAGCCTTGCCGCCCTCGTGGGACGGCTCCGTCGAGTTGCGCGAGGTCTCGGGGCATCGGGATGCGATCAGGGCGGTCGACGCGCTCAGTGCGGAGCGACCGGTCCACGTCGTCACACTCCAGAACCCTGCGCTCATCCGCCGGCGGTGGAAGGCGTCGTCGGTGATCCAGAACCACGCCGCGCTTCATCCCTTCCTCGCCATGTCCCGCGCCCGAACGCCGCGCGAGATGCTCCGCTACCTAGGGCTGACGGCCGGCTCGCTCGTACAGCTCGTGCAGTCGGAACGTTGGCACAGCTTGAACACGGATGTCCCATGGGCGTTCGCCCGGCTTGGTCGATACGCCGGTGCACTGACGAACCGCGCAGTCGCCGACGCAGATGAGCAAGTGGAAGACGCGCTGGCGGGCGAACCGAGCACACCGACGGTGTCCGTCGCGTGGGTGGGGAGTTTTGCTGGCTTCCGCCGCCCCGACCTCTTCCTCGATGCATGCGAGCAGCTCCCGCCGACGAAGCACATCGTGATGGTCGCTCGATCATCCGACCCTGGGGTGCGCCGAGCCATCGTCCGTCGGGTCGAGCGCCTGCATTCCCGAGGTCGCAGCATCGACCTTCACATCGACGTTGACCGAGAGCGCTCGCTGGCTCTCGTGCGGCAGGCGGCTGCAGCCGTCTTCACCTCCACCATCGAGGGGTCACCCGTCGCGTTCGTCGAGGCGTGCCTGCTTTCACCAGTCGTGATCGCGATCGATCGAGTGCACTACCGTGAGTCGGTGCCGCAGAACGCTCGGGCTGAGGTGCGGTTCATCGACGAGCGCGATGTCGACAACTTCGGGCGTGCGCTGTTGGCGGCCACAGGGCACGAGCAGTGAGCGGGAACCCGAGCATGCGATGGCTGGTGGTCGGTGACTTCAACCACCAGATCTACGAGGACTCCATCATCCGCGCGCTACGGTCGGTCGGGGTCGACGCCCACGGCATCGCTTATTCATCGGCCAAGTCGCCCTCCGCGTCACAACGGCTCAGTCGCAAGTACCCGAACCCAATCTTCTCGACCTCCGTTGAGCGTCGCGTTGCGCTGGCGTTGGCGGAGCACCAGCCCACCCACGTGCTGGTCTGGCGTGGTGAGCCCATCGGCCCTCGCCAGCTCGCGAGGCTTCGCTGCCATGCTCCAAACGCACATTGGGTGTTCTACTCGAACGACTTTCTCTTCTCCCGAGAGGACGGCCGCCGCTGGCGGTACGTCCACAGGGCACTCTCGCTCTACGACACCGTGCTCGCATACCGCGAGGCCGACAAGGACCTTCTCGCGCGGACGATGGGCCTCGAAGCACACATCTGGCTCCCTGGCTACGACCCAGACATCCTCGGCCCAGAGGAGCCCGCTCCACTTGCAACCCGGCCGTACGACCTTGCATTCGTCGGTCACCACGCCCCCGACGGCCGGGAGGAGCTGATTCGAGACATCGCTAGCCAAGGCTTCACGGCCAAGGCGTGGGGCCCAGACTGGCCGTCGATCCCGAACGTCGACAGCGGGCCGCCCGTCTACGGCCCTCGATACGCGGCAGCTCTTCGATCGGCACGCCTCGCTCTCGTCCTCTACTCCCTCCGCAACCAAGACGCCGTTACTCGTAGGTGCTTTGAGGTCCCGTACGTTGGTACGCCGATGCTTGCCCGGCGATCGACGACCATGCTTGATCTCTTCCGTGAGGGTCGGGAGGCTCTGTACTTCGAGTCCAGCCGTGAGGCCGTCGGAGTGATGACGGGGGCACTGCAAGATCCTGTCGGCCTGGAACGGCTTCAGGCGAATGCACGCTCTCGGGTGGACGAGGTCCACGGCAGCACGGCTGCCCGTGCCCGCGAGCTCATTAGCTTCGTCTGCGAGCGCCGTTCATGAACCGGTCGAGGAGAGTCGTCATCCTCTGGACCCAATCGTCCGGCTATCTCGCCGCGGCTGCTCGTTCCCTGGCTGCGCGCCCCGACGTCGAGCTGCGTGTGTTCACACGGGCCGCGTCAGCCCAGCTCGAGAACGCTGGCTTCGCCGACTCGTTGGCCGAAGAAGTCGGCATCACCCTTCTTCGCGAAGGAGACGCGGCGTGGCAGAGCCTTTCGAACGAGGTTCTTGCCTGCGAGCCCGACCTGCTCATCGTTCCTGGCTGGGATGACGACAGGTTCCGTGACGCGGCGGTAGCGGTCGGCCAGCGAGGGTGCCGCATCGCGATGGCCATGGACACGCCGTTTCGCGGATTGCGGCACGCCCTGCAACGAAGAGCCCGGCTCGAGACGCAGTTTCGGAGTTTCCGTTCGGTGATCGACGCGGCGTTCGTGCCCGGCGAGCGGGGCTCGCGCTTCGCAGAGGCACTCGGGTTCGGCACAGGATCGATCTTTCGGGGCCTCTACCCGTTCGATAGCTCGCTCTTCACAGCATCACCGAGTCCGTCCAACGACCGGCCGAGTTTCCTCTTTGTTGGGCAGTACATCAGGCGCAAGGGGCTTGACCTGCTCCTCGACGGCTATGCCGCGTATGCCGAGTCCGTGCAGGAGCCGTGGCCGCTGACGGTGCTTGGCCAGGGTCCCCTGGGGGGCCGTGTCACCGCCTCGAACGGTGTCGTCGACCGCGGCTTCGTCCAGCCGCCGGATCAACCGGCGATCTTCCGGTCGCACGATGTCCTTGTCCTTCCCAGCCGAACGGATGCATGGGGCGTCGTCGTGGCCGAAGCCGCCGCCGTGGGGCTCGCCATCCTCTGCACCGACACCTGTGGCGCAGCCGCCGATCTCGTTCGGCACCGTTACAACGGGCTCCTTCTCGCCGACATCAGCGCGTCCGCCGTCCAAGCCGGACTTCTGTGGTTCCACGAGCACGAGGACCGGACACGGGAGATGTGGGGCCGCGGGGTGGATATTGTCGCACCCTTCGCCAGCGTTAGCTGGCCCGACCGCGTGCTCGCCATCCTTGACTGAGATGGACGAGGAGCTCCCATCGGGTGTCGTAGCGGCGGCCGCGGCACGCCCCGCCGAGCAGCGGAGTCGTGGCCGGAGAGTCCGAGCTGCCTCTGAGGCAGCGTACGTGGCAAGCGGAAAGATCGCGATCGCGGTCGGTTCGCTGCTGACGCTGTGGGCGGTGACATCGGGCATCGACCCAGCGGCGTATGGCGAGCTCGCACTCGCAATGACTGGCGTGTCGCTCCTCCAGCAGGTCGTCTACGCGCCGATCTCGCAGGCGCTCCTGCGCTTCTCCGCCACGGCAGACGCGGAGAGGCACTTCGGCCTGTTGGCCTGGGTGGCATCCACCCGGACGGCCATCCCGTCGCTGACCGTCCTCGCGGTCGGCTCAGTGGGAGCAGGCGCGCTGCTGATCGCCAATCGAACGCACCTCGCACTGCTCGTTGTCGCCGCGCTGGCATACGGACTGGCTTCGGGTGCGCAGGCCATGTGCGAGGCCGTTCGGACGTCGTTTCGGCAACGCCCGCTGGTGCTCCGCTACCAGCTCGTTGGCGTGAGCATCCGGACAGGGATGGCTGCCCTCTTCGTTACGGTCCATCCCTCGAGCACGTCTGCATTGAGTGGATTCGCCATCGGCAGCAGCGTCGTCGTCTTGCTGCAAGCCCCGGGGATCCGGCGCTGGGCGTCGCGGCCGGCCGGCGACCACGGCGACCATCTCCAACGATGGAAGACATCGATCTCGGCCTACACCTCTCCGCTCGCGATCTGGGCTTCGATCTCTTGGATGCAAGTGGCCTCGGATCGCTGGTCGCTCGAGGCCTTCACTTCTCGCGAGGATGTCGGCAGATACGCCGTCCTCTATCAGCTCGGCTACTACCCGATCATGATGCTCTCGTCGATCATCACCTCGTTCGGCTCGCCGATCGTCTTCGGACGGGCCGGCGACGGGACGCGCACCGAGGAACTTGCGGCATCACGCCACCTAAACTTCCAGCTCTGCCTCCTCACGGTAGGTCTCAGCCTCGTCCTCACCGCGCTGGCGACAGCCTGGCATGGCGTCGCCTTCGACCTCGTGGGTGACGCCGCATACCGGGACGTTTCTCCACTCCTGCCTCTGGTGGTGCTCGCCGGTGGCCTGTTTGCCGCGGGTCAGGTGGCAACGCTCGCACCGATGGCGAACGCCGACACCGCGTCGCTCCTGCTCCCCAAGATCGTGACCTCACTCGTCGGGGTAGCGATGACGGCGGCGGGTGCCGCGCTCTTCGGCATCGAGGGCGTGATCGGTTCCAACATCGCGTTCGGGCTGCTGTATGCCGTGTGGATCGGCTGGTTCATCCGCGGAAGTCTCGGGCGGCGCATCGAGATCCCCCAAACGAAGGGGCAGTGACATGGCCACCGTCATCATCACCGGTAGCAGCGGCCTGATCGGCTCCGAGGCAGTCCGCCACTATGCCGCCCAGGGCTGGGACGTCCATGGGGTGGACAACAACATGCGAGCCCTCTTCTTTGGCCCCTCGGGAGACACCACCGCGGTGCGGGACGAGCTGCTTCGCTCGGTGGCGCACTTCAGCCACCACGACATCGATATACGCGACCGCGACGGCGTGCTGAAGCTCGTCTCCGACCTACGGCCCGCGCTCGTGATCCACTGCGCCGCGCAACCGTCCCACGACCGGGCGCGGGACATGCCCCTCGTCGACTTCGATGTGAACGCCGTCGGCACCCTCAACCTCCTGGAAGCCGTCCGGAGCGCCACACCCGACGCCGTCTTCATTTTCATGAGCACCAACAAGGTGTACGGCGACGCCCCGAACGAGCTCCCGCTCGTGGAGCTTGAGACACGCTGGGACTACGCCGATGAGTCGAACCAGTCCGGCATCGCCGAGGACTTCCGAGTCGACCGTTGTCTGCACTCGCTCTTCGGAGCATCGAAGCTTGCCGCTGACGTGGTCGCCCAGGAGTACGGCAGGTACTTCGGCTTGCGAACGGGCATCTTCCGCGGCGGGTGCCTCACCGGCCCTCGCCACGCTGCAGTCGAGCTGCACGGCTTCCTGAGCTACCTTGTGAAGGTCGCCGCCGATGACGGCGAGTACACGATCTTTGGCTACAAGGGAAAGCAGGTCCGCGACCAGATCCACTCGAGCGACGTGGTGGCCGCGTTCGACGCGTTCTATGGCGATCCCCGGCCCGGCGAGGTCTACAACCTCGGCGGAGGACGGTCGAACAGCGCCTCCATCCTCGAGTGCATCTCGGCGCTTGAGGCCCGGTTGGGTCGACCGATCAGACATCGATACGTCGACGAGCCGCGCGTCGGAGACCACATCTGCTACATCTCAGACCTCGGGAAGCTCCGTTCGCACTTCCCGGGTTGGGACATCCGCCGCTCACTCCCCGAGATCCTCGACGAGCTGGTCGACCAAGAGCTCGCGATGCGAGCCCGGTGACGGTCCGGAGAACGCTCGAGCTGCCACTACGGAGGGCGTGGGGGACTGCCCGCCGCTCGACGTTTCACTCGAGCTATCGGCGGCGGCGAGACGCCTACCAACGAATGGCCGAGGAGGCCGGCGTCATCTACTCACGGGAGAGCTCCACCGCGGCGGTGCGCGAGCGCTTCGCCAACCGCGGGTACGACCCTCCCCGTCGCGGCGTGGGCGACATCCACACGTTTGCCTTCGTGCCCTCGCGCGGGTGGCACGAGGCGCTGATCCCCGATCTGCGCGAGCTGGGGCCGCTCACCCGCTTCGACTACGCCGCCGACCTCTCGGTGCCGTGGACGACGCTGGCAAGGCGTGATCGACGGGCACTCAAGGCTCGCAACATGATCGGTGAGAGGCTGCTTGCGACCGTTCGCGAGGCCCATCGGCGACGACACGTCGACTGGGTGTTCGTCTACGCCACCGGACTCGAGATCGAGGCCTCGACCATCGAGCGCATCCAAGAGGAGCACGGCATCCCTGTGGTCGGGATGTGCCTCGATGACAAGCAGTCGTGGGACTTGGGCCCCTTCGGCGAGACGCGCGGCGGCCAGGTCGACCTGGCGAGGCCATTGGATCTGGCGTGGACCTCTGCGCGGGTCGCATGCGAGTGGTATCTCGTCGAGGGGGGGCGGCCGCTGCACCTTCCTGAAGGTTTCGACGCGTCGACCTGCGGCCCCACCGGAGAGGCCCAGGATCTGCCGGTCACCTTCGTTGGCGGCGCATATGGATCCCGACCGGCACTCATCAGCGCGGCACGGAAGGCGGGACTACCGGTCAGGGCCTTCGGTGCAGGGTGGGAGAACGAGGGTGTGTGGGGCGCCGATCAGACGAGGGTCTTCAACCGCTCCGTGGTGAATCTCGGCATGGGGGGCATCGGCTACTCCGACGCAATTACGAACGTCAAGACTCGGGACTTCGAGATCCCCGGCACGGGTGGCGGGGCATACCTCACCACGTACAGCGCAGACCTCGCCGAGCACTTCCGAGTGGGCGAGGAGATCCTCTGCTATCACGGTGTCGATGAGCTTGTTGAGATCAGTCGCCGCTGTCTACGCGAGCGAGACTGGGCCGCCGCAGTTGCTGCGTGTGGCCACGAACGTGCGGTGCGCGAACACCGATGGCTACACCGCTACCAGTCGATCTGCGCGGCTATCGGGATTGTTTGAGCACGTGACGGCGCCACGCGCGGGGTTCGACGCCTCACCAAGGAACAGCCCATGATCACGGTCGCGCGCTGGTCGAGCGGCGGGTACTCGCAGAGCGGAGAAGACGGAATAATCGCGACCATGCTCGGCCGCATCGGCGAGGGAGATCGACGCTGTATCGAGTTCGGCGCTCACGACAGCCTCACCTTCGCAAAGGCGGCGCGGCTCAGGCGCGACGCGGGATGGCATGCTCTGTTAACGGAACCGGACCCCGCGCGACTCCGGATCCTGACCACGAACGCGTCCGGCTTCCCATCCGTGCGAGCGTGGGCGCAACACCCCCGGACAGACGAGAAGACATCCGGCGGGACCGTGGCGATCCCCTCGACATCGACGTTCTCTTGATCGACATCGACGGGGACGACGTCCGCATTCTCGAGACACCGGGCGAGGTGAAGGCGCGCATCCTGTTGTGCGACTACAACCCGACGATCCCCTACTGGCTCGACAGTCGTGGTGGTCCGCAGCCCGGGGCATCCATCGTCAACGTCGTGAACGCTGGTGCTCAAGCGGGATACACATTGCTTGGGGCAACCCTCACGAAGGGCCACCTTGGTCGCCGACAGTCTCGCGGCCCACTTCGCCGACATCGAGACATGCCGCGCGTCGCTCCGGCGGACCTCTATACGAACGTCCTCTTCGACTTCACCGGGCGAGTCCAGGTAGTGGGCCGGATTCCGTTTGGCGTGAGAGTCGGCAAGACTCAGTTTGCGCACGGCGGGCCCCTCACTCCGACCGAAGCAGCCCGATCGCTGGTTGTGCTTCCCAGCCCACGCGCCATGGCTGCTCGGCTTACCGGCGCGTTGCGCCGCAGGCTGCCATCTCCGAGATCGAGGTCAGACCGAGTCCTTGACAGCGATGACGTGCAGGCCGAAGCACAAGACTGATGCCGAACCGCTGTCTCGCCGAGACAGCTTGCCGAAGGAACGGAGAAGCAATGCAAGACTCGCCGTGGCGAGCAAGCCCGGACGTCGACCAGCGAATCCGGCCGACATGCTCGGTAGGCGGCGGAGCTCCTGTGCGAGGTAGTCGAAGTACCCGCCGTTCTCGTGGATCTCGACTACCCGCAAGTGGCGGCTCGGGAGGTGATGCTCGTAGAAGTACCGACTGAAACCGGTCGAGAAGTAATACGGGGCTAGGTGCGTCACGCTGGCAAACGGCGCCGTGATGACCAGTTTGCCGCGCGGCTTCAGTAGTCGGGCGAGCTCGTCGAGCGCCTTCAATGGCTCACTCACGTGCTCGAGGACCTCGATGCACATGATCGCATCGAACGACGCGTCCGGTTCTGGGATGGACGCGATGTCCGAGACGATGTCGAGTGACGAGTAGTCGACCGGTTGGTTCGAGTGCAGGCCTTGCCCATCGCCGCTGCCGTCGTACTCGGCAAAGTCCTGTGCGACGTAGTCGAGGTGCGTGCAGTACCGGCGGTAGCGGGCTGTGCCAGCTCCTGCATCCAGGATCCTGGCTCCGGCGGGGAGTCTTGAGAGCACAGACTCGAGCCACTCCTCGCGAGTCGCTTCGTTTGTGGTTCCCGCATTTCCGAGGAGTCTCCGCAGCGCCTTCACGATGTCAGCATAGGTTTCCCAGTTCAGCCTCGGCGCCACACACTTGGGCGCTCGCAGTGCACGCCGGCAAGTAGCGCTCGACCAAGAGTCAGGGCCCTATCCGAATGATGTTGTCTGCGACGCTCACCTTGAGCTGAGGGCGAACACGAGCGACGAGGTCGTCCACCTCCCGGATCGTCGGGTAGCCATCGCGGCCCGTGAAGTACTGGGCGTCATCCATCAGCACCACATCCGGGAACCCACGAGCCAGCACATGTCGGAGCTCATGGCGGACAGGCGAGTCGTCGGTACCGCGCGCAGTCGCGCCAGCCGAGTAATGGGCGTCCAGCCAGAACAGCGACGGCTCGGTGATCTCAGCTGCCAACTCGGCGAGACGCTCACCACTGTCGCCGTGGAGGATCGTCACATCGGACGCACGACCGAACCTCCGCCGAGCCCGATCGTACAAGTCGGGATCGAGTTCGATGGAGTAACAGTGGCGGAAGTAGGGCCGCTGCAAGGCGACCATGTCACCGTGCAGCGTGCCGGTCTCAACGAGTACTTCGAGTCCGGCACCGGACCGCCGTACTGCCTCGACCTTGAGTTGGTACGGGGTCCGGCCTGAGCAATCCCAGGCGCGGAGCTCTCTGGCCAATCGCGCTCGGACAAGGGACATGCCAGCTCTTGAGTGCCGCGCCCGCCATCGCAGTTCATCGAGGCTGCCCACAGATCAAACGTACCTGAGCGGGGTTGCTATGCCCGATGTTAGCGGCCTCGGTTCACTGTCAGCGTTGGCCTCGCCCGTCAATCGACGCGCCGGAACTCGAACAAGCCACATCCCGCCCGCCCGGATCGCAGGGCGAATGGGCTGGATCCAACGCGGAGCTTGCCCGTGGCGTCGACGTGCGCGAAGTCCTCCAAGTGGAGCGGACTGAATCGCTCGATGACCTCAACGGGATCAAGCACTCGATTGCCGTTGAAGTACGTACGCTGGGCGCCAATCGGGCAAGAGAAGTAGACGGTTCCACCGGGGGCGCAGACACGAGCGAAGCTCTGGATGGCGCGTAGGTGTCCCGAGGGATCCACCGGGTCGCCGTAGCGCCCGAGTCCAAAGTGCTCGACGGCGTGGAGGCTCGACAACGACTCGACGCTATGGTCATCGAAGGTCGTGAGTGTGGAACCGTCGTCCTGGACGAAGGTGAGCCCGTTGACGACGCTGTCCAGGGGGCGAACATCCACGACCGTGACGGCTCGAAAGCTCAACAGGTGGGCGATGAAGCCATCGACGCGCGAGCCCACATCGACGTGAGAAGTTGGATTCGCGAGAAAGATCTTGCGCGCTGCCCAGAGGTCCTGATGGAAGTACTCCCCCGAGGCTGTTCCACTCTGCGCGTGGCGATCGGCCAAGGCCGGGAGCGCATCTCGGAGGCGGAGTTCTCCTCCCGCGCGCGTGTACTCCTTCCAGTCGCGCAGGTAGGGCGTAATCCCCGAGAAGCTGGCCGCAAGGCGCCGCGGGTCGACCCCCGCGAGCTGAGCAACGGCGAGAGCCCGACGCAGGGAGGAACGCACCAGCGCGAGAGGATAGGTCGCCGAGAGGACGGGCGGACGAAGACGGCTCGGCCGCGTAGCGTCCGGTCGGTGAACAGAAGGCTCCTCGAACCGCTCTGCGAACCCGAGACGAAGGCACCCCTCGAACTCGTCGAGCAAGCCCTGAACGAGGACGGGACGGTCGAGTCTGGCGCGCTGCTGTCGCCCTCGGGCAGGCGCTATCCGATCATCGACGGGATCCGAGATTCGTTGACGAGGCGGCTGCACCTTGGGTCGAAGCATTCGGCGACGAGTGGAACCACTTCAACTTCGACGACTTCAAGCACACTGGCTCCATCACACCGTCGCAAACACCTTCGGTGATGTCGATGTCTTTCGCGACAAGCTCGCCGACGCCGGCGCGGGAAGCGGCGCGATGGGTCCTCGACGCCGGCCCCGCCACGTCATCGCCCTCGAGCTCTTACACTCGGTCGACGGAGTGCTGACCAGGAACCTGACCGGCCTTCCATCCGATAGATACGACGTCGTTCCGTGCTCGATCGATCGCCCTCCATTCAGAGATCGCTCGATCGACGGCATCCTGATCTGTCACAACGTCGTGCAGCACACCCCGTCGGTCGAACGGACCATCCGCGAGCTGTGGGACATGATCGTCGAGCGCGATCACGCGCGCGAGCCGACCGTTCGATCGGAAGGCTCGCGGCGAATCTGAGTCCCGTCCTCGCTGCACGCTCTTTATCACGACGGAGCTATCAAGGGTTCGCGAAGAAACCGAGGTAGTTGGCAGGGGTGAGCGGGGCCGGGATGTCGCCGTCGGCGCCGTTGACCCGGATGAGGGTTCCGCCGCCGGAGAGCT
>CAZWDB010000028.1:40898-43498 GCA_964632885.1 uncultured Acidimicrobiales bacterium
TGGGTCGCCACACGGGGATGTCGGTAGTGCCGTCCCCATCGAAGTCAGCCACTGCGGTGCCGTCGGGACTACAAGCACCGTTGCCACCGAACGCGGTGGCATTGACGAACAGCAAGGGCCCGCCGATGCGAGCGTCGTCATAGGAACAACGGTGGTTCGTCGTTCCCTGCGGATGACCGGCGCCGATGATGGCGTCCTCGATGCTCTTCACACCGGCGGCTGTCGTCGCCGGGGTCAACCCGTTGGCGTGGAGGTAAAGCGCCACAGCTCCCGTCACGTGAGGTGTCGCCATGGACGTGCCGCTGATGGTGTCGTAGCCGCCGTCGTTCCAGCTCGAGAGGATGCAGGTACCCGGTGCAGCGATCTTCACCTTCGGCCCGTAGTTAGAGAAATTGGCCAGGGTGTCGTCCTCGTCGGTACGGCACGTGGGGCTGCCGGCACCGCCACCCTCACCGTCGAAGTCGGCGATCGCCGACACCGAGAAGGTGATCGGGTAGGGCACCTTCTCCCGGTTGTCGTTCCCGGCCGCCATCGCGAAGACGATGCCTGCGTCGACCGCGCCGCAGATCGCGGCGTGGGTCGAGTTGGCGGGATCGGTGCACGGGTTGTCCGAGTCGGCGCTGGAGATGCTGAAGTTGGCCGACGCGAAGTCGATGTGTGAGCTGTCGGTGGCCGTCTTCCGGGCTGTCATCCAATCGATGGCGGCGTTGATGTCTCCCGAGAAGCAGAGGTTCTTGCAGACACGCAGCGACCACAGGCTCGTCCCAGGAGCCACACCGACCACTCCGGTGTTGTTGTCGACGCCGCCGATGGTGCCGGCCACATGAGTGCCGTGACCATTGCCGTCTCCCCAGTTATCGGTAGGACCGCTCGTGAAGTTTCGCCCGCCAGCCACGTTGAGGTCTTCGTGGTCGGCCTGGATGCCGGTGTCGAGCACAGCAACGTGGAAGGCGTCGAGTTGTAGATTCGTGTCGCCTGTGGACCCGTCGGTGATGACCTCCGGGTTGCGGTCGGTCTCGATGCGATCGATACCGGTCGGTGTGGTCTGGTCGACGACCTCTTCTATTGTCTCTCCCTCGACCCAGCGGACCCGTTCGTCTGCCTGCATGGCTGCAGCCCGGTCGGGTGAGGCACCGGCCACGAAGCCCCGCAATGCTGTGCGGTAGACGTGGGCTGGCGTCACTTGGTGGTCGCCGGCGACCTCTTCGGGATCGACGCCGGCACCGACCACGACCAGGTAGCGGCCAGTCTCGGAGTGAGATGGACGCGCCTGGGGTGAGGTCGCCGGACCGTTGTTGTCGCCCGCTGGCCCTGCGGCTACGGGCGGCATCAGCGTCACGCTGATCGCCAGTGCGCCCACCAACGCGAGCAGCGCCCGCAGACTGAACCTAAATCTCCGCGCCTGCCGCACAGCTACCCGCCTCTACGTGACCATCGTTGGAGAATTGAGTGTGGCATAGCGGTCGGCTGACGTTAAAGGCGCGGTGCGCTGAATGGTCCGGATGGCCCAGGTGCCAATCGGCCAAACCGGACGAACCGGCGGCCTGGAGGGCTGCCGTCCGCTGTAGTCGGTCGCCCGCATACCGTTGCATGTCGTGAACATCGACCCCGCCAGCACGATTGGCGGCGCTCCGGCGGTGAAGGTGCGGGATGCGCTGCGCCGGTTGTGGGACGACTCGTCGTTCGGCGCCGACGACCTCGCAAGCACCCTCGGCGATGACGGGAATGGTGATGAGGTGCTGGCGGGGTTGGTGGAGGAGGCCTTCGCCGAGCACGTGGACGGTGGCCCGTCCGTCGGGCTGACGCCGGCCGGGGTGCGGCTCAGGAACGCCACCGCCCGCCGGCCGGTGAGCCGTGAGGTGGCGGACCGGCACCTGTCCGCCTTCCTCGAACGGGTCGAGGAGGTCAACGGTGATGACGACCTTCTCTATCTCGTCGACCGGGTGACCTTGTTCGGCTCGATGCTGGATGCTTCGGTGGCGAAGGTGAGCGATGTCGATCTGTGCGTCGACCTCTCGCCTCGGTATCCCGAGGAGCACACGGAGCGGTCTCGGGCCAGGTCCGCAGAAGCGGAGAGCAGGGGCCGTCGGTTCAGCAACCTGATCGAGCGGGTGTCATGGCCCCAGCGCGAAGTCGAGCTGATGCTCAAGGCGCGCTCGCCGGTGCTGTCGATCGGCATCGGGCCTGAGGAGAGGGTGATCTCGGAGGGCGAACGCCGGCGAGTGATCTACGAGCGTCCGGGCATCGCGGCTTCGAGTTGAGGTGGTCCGCGCCGGCCTGGCGGTCTCCGCTCGCCTGCCACCGGTGGCGCGTCCGCGGGAGCATCTGCAGGAGCGGAAGAACCAGAAGTACGCGAACGGCAGCGAACGTCGGACGCGTCGAAGTCAGTTGCCTCGAACACCTCGCCGAGCTGCGGACAAGGCGTGAAGGCGCCCAGCTGGTCCGAGCAAAACGACCTTCATGATCCCGGACGGTGAAGTCCACCTACATAACTAAGGTGCACGGGCAGGCGTGGGGCCGCAAGGTTCGGTGGGAGTGGTGGCGATGTCGACAGCCGAGGAGCTCGAGCAGCGAGCGACGGAGGCGTACCTCGAGGGTCG
>CAZWDB010000029.1:0-42324 GCA_964632885.1 uncultured Acidimicrobiales bacterium
AGTCAGTTTGTGGCGAGCGATTTCACCCAATAAGTTCCTCGGTCGAACGCCCGTGCCTGCTTTGCAGCATGGACCGTCCACGGCCTGCCGCCTGAAGCGGCCTGTGTCGCGGTGGGTAGGGGATCGCACAACGAGACACCTGACACCACGTTGACAGGCCGGGCACCCGCTCGACCGTCACCGCGATGCGAGTGTTGCGGATTAGGGAGGGTTCATATGCAGGAAGGCCGAGGAGTCGACAGCCGAGGAGGCCGTCGGCGATGGCTACAGCTCATAGCGGTATTGGCCGCCATGGTCATGATCGCCGCGTCGTGCGGTGACGACGATGACAACGGCGATGGCGCGACGGGCGGCAATGGCGACGGAAACGGAGGCCGCTCCATCACCATCGCCTTCGCGGACGAGCGACCATACGGATTCGAGGGCGCCGACGGGGAGCCCACAGGTGAGGCGCCGACCGTCGCCAAGGCGGTGCTCGAGGAAATGGGTATCACAGACGTCGACGGTGAGCTTGTTGACTTCGACGCCTTGATCAGCGGGCTGAACGCCGGGCGCTACGACATGGTCGCAGCCGGCATGTTCATCACCGAGGACCGGGCGTCGCAGGCCCTCTTCAGTGATCCGGACTACTGCGGAACCAACGCGTTCGCAGTACCAGAGGGCAACCCGGCCGGTCTCACCGACTTCGAGAGCGTCACCGACGCCGGCGTAACTCTCGGGGTGCTGTCGGGCGCGGTCGAAGATGGCTACGCGGTCGATTCCGGTGTTCCGGACAGTCAGCTCAGCCGGTTCGACACCACCTCTGACATGGTCGACGCCCTCACAACTGGCCGCATCGACGCCTTCGCCCTGACCGCGATCACCGTCAGGGAGCAGACCGCCGACCTCGACGGCTTCGAGGCCACCGAGGGATTCGTCCCCGTCATCGACGGTGAAGAGCAACTCGGCTGCGGCGGCTATGTGTTCAGCTTCGACAACAAGGAGCTCCGCGACGAGTTCAACGAGATCCTGGTCGAGATGCGGGATAACGGCGAGCTCCTAGCGCTCGTCGAGGAGTTCGGATTCTCGGCCGCCGAAATGGACGCCGCCAAGGGCGTGACAGTCGAGGATCTGGTCGGCCAACCGTACGACTTCGGCATGAACGGCTAGTAACACCCATCTCTACGAGTGAGCGAACGGCGGGCTCCGGAGAACGATCGCTCCGGGGCCCGCCCGCTTCCTCCAGAGCGAGCTGCTGATGTTTCTCCTCGACGGTAAGAACTGGCTCAGCCTGCTCGACGGGTTGCGGATCACCGTACAGGTCACATCCCTGGCCGTAGTCCTCGGCACCGTCATAGGCGTCTTCGGAGGCATCAGCAGCCTCGCCAAGTCCCGGACCGTCCGGTGGTTCACCCGAACGTACGTCGAGCTGTTCCGCGGTGTGTCCGCGCTCATCCTCCTCTTCTGGGTCTTCTTTTCCGTTCCGCAGCTACTCGGCGGAGTCAACATCACGCCGATGCAGGGCGGTGTGCTCGCGTTAGGCACCAACATGGGCGCCTACTGCACCGAACTCGCCCGCGGTGCGATCCAGGCGGTGCCGCGTGGACAGACCGAAGCATGTATCGCGGTGAACCTGAGCGGGTATGCCCGGATGAGGCACGTGATCCTGCCCCAGGCGATCATCACGATGCTGCCACCGTACGGGAACCTCGTCATCGAGGTGTTGAAGGCGTCGGCCCTCGTATCGCTGATCGCCCTCAACGACATCATGTTCCGGGCTCAGCGCCTCCGGACGCGCAATGTCGACTCGAGCTTCGACATCTACCTGGCAACGCTGCTCTTCTACTTCGCGATCGCGCTCCTCATAACCTTCGGCATTCGCGCCGCGGAGCTCTACTTCTCGCGTGGCATGGACGTTGGTCGCTCGGCAAGGCGGGGCATCTAGTGAGCACCATGAGGCCGGCACTGGAGCTGGTGACGGACGTTGTCGCCAAGCACACGCCCCGCGACCTCGACGCGCCTACTGGGGACTGGGACTGGCAGTTCGCGCTCGACATCACGCCCTTCCTCCTCCGCGGACTGTGGGTCACGGTCCAGGCCACGATCATGGGGATCTCTGTGGCTCTGGTGCTCGGCCTGGCCCTCGCCATCGCCCGCCGGTCGCAGTTCAAGCCGATCGCCTGGCCCGTCGCCGGCTTCATCGAGTTCATCCGAAGCACGCCGCTCCTCGCCCAGCTCTTCTTCTACTTCTTCGCCATTCCCGGCGCGACGGGCATCTCGATGTCGCCCCTCCGCACCGGCGTCCTCGCCCTCGCCATCCACTACGGCACCTACACATCGGAGTCATACCGAGCCGGGATCGAGAATGTCGAGCGCGGCCAGTGGGAGGCGGCGACGGCAATCAACCTCTCGACGGTCGAGACGTGGCGCAGGGTGGTGTTGCCCCAGGCGGTACCGACGGTGATCCCCGCCCTCGGGAACTACGTCGTCGCCATGTTCAAGGACGCGCCGCTGCTCTCGGCTATCACCGTGATCGAGCTGGTGCGGCAAGCCCGCAACATCCAGGGACTCTGGTTCCGGGGGACGGAAGCCTTCACGATGGCGGGCTTGCTGTTCCTCGCCGTGAGCATCCCGGCGGCGATCGGAGTGAGATATCTCGAGAGACGCTACGGCTACGAAAGGGCATGACGTGAGCGAGACCATGACCAAGCCCGAGGACGCGCAGCCCGGACCCGGGGGTCCCGAGGTACGCCTCCACCAGGTGGTTAAGGCCTTTGGTGACAACGTGGTCCTCGACCACCTCGACCTCGATGTCGGCAACGCCGAGAAGCTGGTGATCATCGGTCCCAGCGGCTCGGGCAAGACGACGATCCTCCGGGTGCTGATGACCCTGGAGCGACCCCAGGCGGGCGTTGTGTGGGTCGGGGGTGAGCCCCTGTATCACCAGGAGCGGAACGGCGTACTCGTCAAGGCGAAGGAACGGCACGTGCGGCAGGTGCGCAGGAAGGTCTCGATGGTCTTCCAGCACTTCAACTTGTTCCCCCACATGACCGCGCTCGAGAACCTCACACTGGGCCCGGTTCGTTCGCTGGGCATTTCGAAGGACGAGGCCCGCGAACGGGGCAAGGAGCTCCTCGAGATGGTCGGCCTGGCAGAGAAGGCGAACGAGCGGCCTGCGGCCCTGTCAGGCGGCCAGAAGCAGCGCGTGGCGATCGCCCGCGCCCTCGCCATGCGGCCAGAGGTCATGCTCTTCGACGAGGTGACGTCGGCCCTCGACCCCGAGCTCGTCGGCGAGGTGCTGGAGGTGCTGCGGGAGCTGGCCACCCAGGGTGAGATGACGATGATCCTCGTCACCCACGAGATCTCCTTCGCCCGCGACATCGCCGACCGGGTGATCATGTTCGACCACGGCAAGGTCGTGGAGGCCGCTCCCCCCGAGGAGATGTTCTCCAACCCCCAAGAGGAGCGCACCAAGAACTTCCTACGTGCCGTCCTCGACCGCGAGGAGATGTAGGGCCGCACGGCGCCCGGACGCGCCGCAGGGCTCGATGGGGTGGCGGCACCGGCGGTGGCTGGGGAACACCGCCTCAGCTCACACCACCCCATCGAGCCCTGCAGGTGCTTCCTAGCCTATTTCACCTGAGGCGAAACGGGACAGGACTATCCGACAAATGACTACTTCGGACTAGTTACCGCCGGACTTGAGGCTCCAAACGCACGGAATGCGGGCGATCGACGGGAGTCCTGCCGTCAGATGCCCATGCGGGCAGTGGTAGAGGTGTTGAAGCGGCGGGCCGTGAGGTCTTTGATCGCGCCGGGGAACGGGGCCCGGCTCGCCAGGTGGGAAGCGGCGAGCTTCCGCTGGGCGCCGGCGTCGCCCTCGAATGCGGCCACACACAACTCGGGCTCGGCGTTGGCAAGCGCGAGGATCGCGCCGGCACAGCCGAGGGGGCCGGCGAGGGCAAGCAGCGCCGAGGAGCCGGTGTAGGTAGCCCGATCCCAGGTTTCGAGTGTCTCGAGCAGCCGGTCGGCGTCGCCGGAGCTGTCCTTGATGCCCTTCACCGGGAGATTCGGAAGCAGCCGCACCGGCACGCCCGGGGCGGAGGTACGGGGGAAGTGGTACGCGAGCACGGCGACGTCTCCCGCCGCGCCCGCCACCGCCTCGTAGTAGCGCGTCGGATCGGCGGTGCCCGGAGGAGAAAGCGTCAACACGCCGTCAGCCCCGTGGTCGATCGCACCGCGCGTGAACGCGATCGCCTGGCGGGCCGACGCCGCTCCGGTGCCCGCCAGTACGGGAACGGTGGAGGGCACGGCCTCGCGGACGGCGCGTACCAGCTGATTCCGCTCGTCTGCGCTCAACGCCGCGGCCTCGCCAGTGCTGCCCGAAACGACTACCGCCTTGAGACCAGCCTCGACGAGGCGCACCGCGAGATCTGCGGTGGCAGCCGTATCGAGGCCACCGTCGTCGTCGAACAGGGTGACGAGGGCTACGCCTACGCCCGAGAAGAGGGGATCAGCCAATGAGGCGCTTCATCTCGGTTTCGAGCTCGGAGACGGTCCACCGATCGTCCTTGTCGATGCTCTCGGTCATCGTCCAGCCCTGGAAGAGGGCCACGCGTCCGCCCTGCACCATGAACACCTTGCCGGTCGCGGGACAGGTCTCGGTCGACAGGTAGGCCACGAGCGGGCTGATGTTGGCGGGATGCCAGACGTCGAAGCTGCCCACGTCCTCGGGCGCCTTCACGACCTCGGAGAGGCCCGGCGTGGCCTCCGTCAAGCGGGTGCGGGCGGCAGGTGCGATCGCGTTGACCCGGACTCCATAGCGAGACAGCTCCTGGGCTGTGATGACGGTGAAGCCCGCGATGCCTGCCTTGGCCGCGCCGTAGTTGGCTTGGCCGGGGTTGCCGAGGAGGCCCGACGTCGAGGAGGTGTTGACGATGCAGGCCTTCACTTCCTTGCCCGCCTTCGACTGCTCGCGCCAGTAGGCGGCTGCCCACCGGCTTGGCACGAAGTGACCCTTGAGGTGGACGCTGATGACCGCGTCCCACTCCTCCTCGGTCATGTTCACGAGCACCCGGTCACGCAGGATGCCGGCGTTGTTGACGAGCACGTTGACGTCACCGAAAGCCTCTACCGCCGCGTTGATCAGGCGCTGGCCGCCCTCCCACTCCGCGACGTTGTCGCCGTTGGCGATGGCCTCGCCACCCACCTCCTTGATCTCGTCGACGACCTGCTGGGCGGGGGTCCGGTCGTCGCCCGACCCGTCTATCGCACCGCCGAGGTCGTTGACCACGACTTTGGCGCCCTCTTGGGCGAACAACAGGGCGTGCTCCCGCCCGATCCCCCGACCAGCTCCAGTGATGACGGCTATACGTCCATCGAGCGCACCCATCGTGTCCTCCGATGTGGGGAATACCTGGGGGAAGGCTGGCAAACGTGGACGCGAAAGGTCAACTCACCCGCCGAACGGCCGCTCACTGTGTGATGAGGGTGACCCCGGAGCCTTCCTCTACCGTCTTGCCCTCCGGCGGATCGGTGCGTTTGACGCTCCGGCGCGTCGAGCCCTGCACTCCTTTGACCTTGAGCCCGGCCTCGTTCAGCTCCTCTTCGGCCTCCTCGACGGACAGGCCGCTCACGTCGGGCACCTGCACCTGCTTGGCACCCTGGGACACGACGACGGCGACCTCGGCGCCCTTGTCGACGGACTCTCCCGCCGCAGGCGTGGTGGAGACCACGAGCCCCTTCTTCACCGACCGGCTGTAGTCATCCACCCGCTTGGGTACCAGCCCGAGCTCGGTGAGCGCCGCCTCCGCCTCCTCCCACGACTTCTTCGTGAGGTCGGGCATGGAGCGGGGTTCGGGACCGTCCGAGACGGTCACCACGACCTCCGTGCCCTTGGGGTGCTCATCGTGCTCTGGGCTCCAGCCGATCACGACACCGGCGGGAATCTCTTCGTCGAACCGTTTCTCCAGCTTGGGTACGAGGCCGGCCTCCTCGAGGGTTGCGACCGCCTCGTCCTGCTGCATGCCCGCGAGGGTCGGGACTTCACGGGGGCGCGCGCCCTTGGACAGGACGACGTTGACCACCCGTCCTTCCTTGAGGGCGGCACCCTCGTTCGGATCCTGGTTGACGATGCGTCCCTCGGGGATGTCTTCGTCGAAGCTCCGCCGTGCCACCTGGATAGAGAAGTCTTGGCCGCTGACCGCGGCGCGCGCCTCGGCGAGGGTGAGGGTTCGGAGGCGGGGCACGGCGTGGGAGGGGATGGTGAGTTCCTGGTATGCGAACACACCGCCCGCACCGGCGGCTCCTAGAAGCACGAGCGCGATAAGCACGAGAGCAGCACGCCGGAGCCGGCTTCGCCGCCGCGGCTCGACTTCCATCTCCGCCGGGAACGACGAACCCAAACCCAGAGGAGAAGCAGGCTCAGAGACGGGTGGCATCGCGGTGGTCGCGTCACCGCCACCGAAGCCACTATCGGCCGCGTGGTCATAGAGCGAGGTGCCGGCCGCGCCGCCAGAGGTGCCGGGGTGGGTGGTTCGGTCGCGCTCGTCGACCTCGGTGAGGTCAACCGTGCCCGATGGCGTGAGCGCCAGAGGTTGCGGGACCGGAAGCTGCCGGGACGCTTCCTCGAGACGCCGCGCCAGCCCGGCGGCGTCGATGCGTTCGGCTGGGTCGATGGTGCCCGCGGCCGCCAGCGCGGGCGCGAGCGGGCCGGCGGCCTCCGGCGGGTCGAGGGGTCGCTCGAGCCGGGCCATCAGGGTCGCGATCGTGGTGTCGGCCGCGAAGGGCGCCTGGCCGGTGAGCGCCTCGGAGAGCACGAGGGCGAGGGAGTAGACGTCGGCCTTCGGGTCGACGGAGGAGCCGCGCGCCTGCTCCGGGGAGGCGTAGCGGGCGGTGCCGATGACGAGGCCGGCAGGCTCGGTCCAGGCGGCCTCGGCGAGCGCTCGGGCGAGCCCGAAGTCGGCGATGCACAGCCTGCCCTCGTCGTCGAAGAGCAGGTTCGCAGGCTTGACGTCGCGGTGGACGAGGCCGCGGCGGTGCGCGTAATCGAGTGCCCACGCCGTCGAGGCGCCCACACGCGCCGCCTGGCCCGGCGTGAGCAGGTGCCCAGCGTCGAGCATGTCGCGGAGGCTCCCTCCTGCGAGATGCTCGAGCACGAGGAACGGGCCGCCCTCGTCCTCGCCCCAGTCATAGACGCTCATGATGTGGGGATGGCGGAGCCCGGCCGCGGCCCGAGCCTCGGCGCGGAACCGGCGCAGGAACCCCTCGTCGCCGGCGAGCGCGGCGTGAAGGATCTTCACCGCGACGTGGCGGCGCAGCCGGGCGTCGTCGGCCAGGTAGACGTGCGCGGACGCCCCCATGCCGATGGGGGCGAGGAGGCGGTACCGGCCGCCGAGCACGCGACCCAACTGGTCGGCCATACGCGACGTGGCCACGACTCGAGGCTAGCGGCTCCACCACCTGTGCCCGCGGACACCGACCGGGGCGAGCGGCTGTCGGTTTCCGGCGCCAATGACGGCGCCGTGACCGGTGCTCAGTGAATGGTGAACTCCCAACTGAAGCGCTGCGCGGCGCTGCGGCTCTCCGCGAGGGGCCAGTAGACGACGGTGATCCGTGCCTTGCCCGGGTCGAGCGGGCCGGTCTCGGTGTCGGGGCCCGGCGTGTAGGACACGAGGTTGAGGCCCTCGGTGCGTTGGAGCTGGTCCTCGGGAATCTCGACCCCTCGGACGAGGAGCACCCCGGTATAACCCGACGCGAGATCGGCGGTGATGGTCTCCTGCCTCAGGGCGAGCGACCCCGGCCGGGGGGACACGGCTTCGACCGGACCGCTCACTCGCGCTGGGGGCGGCTCGTCCTTGCTGGACGTGAAGGCGAAGACGAGACCACCCGCCGCTACCGCGAGGAGGATCGAGATCACCACGCTCCGCAGCGTGAACAGGTCGCGCACCCCCGCATTCTGCCGTCCCCGGCTGAACTTGAGGCAATAACGAACGGATTCCGTTCGTTATTGCCTCAAGTTCGGCTGGTAGGGAGGTCGCCGGTGTCGAGCAGGTGGACGAAGGCGGCTTCGTCGACGATCGGAACGCCGAGATCCTCAGCCTTGGTTACCTTCGCCGCGCCCGGCGACGCGCCCACCACGACGGCCGTGGTCTTCTTGGAGACGCTGCCTGGGGACTTGCCGCCGCGGGCTTTCACCGCGTCTTCAGCCTCCTCGCGGGAGAAGCCCTCGAGCGTGCCGGTTACCACCACCGACTTTCCAATGAGCGTCTGGGGCAGCTCGGGAGCCTCGGGGCCCTTCATCTCCACCCCGGCGGCGCGGAGGCCATCGATGACCCGGCGGTTCGATTCGGTGTCGAAGAAGGCGCGCACCGCCGCCGCGGTGGTCGGACCGACCCCCTCGACCTCCGCGAGCTCTTCCTCGCTCGCGTCCATGATGCGGTCGATGGTGCCGAAGGCGCGGGCGAGGATCTGGCTGCCCGTGGCGCCGAGGTGGCGGATGTTGAGGCCGAAGAGCACGTTCCCCAACGGCCGCTGACGCGAGGCGTCTATGGAGGCGCGCAGGTTTTGCACCGACACCTCCCCGAATCCCTCCAGCTCACCGACCTTGTCGAAGTCGAGCGAGTAGATCCCGGCTACGTCGGTGAGCAAACCTTCCTCGAGGAACAGTGAGATCGTCCGCTCGCCGAGACCCTCGATGTCCATCGCGCCGCGCGAGGCGAAGTGGGCGATCTCCGCGAAGCGGCGCTGCGGACACTTGACGTTGACGCAGAACGTGGCGCTCTCGCCCTCAAGCCGCACGAGCGCCCCGCCACACACCGGGCACTCCACCGGGAACTTCCACTCGGGGAGACCTTCGGGTCGGAGCGAGAGCACCGGACCGACCACTTCGGGGATGACGTCGCCCGCCTTCCTGACGATGACGGTGTCGCCCGGCCGCACGTCCTTCACGCGCACCTGGTCCTCGTTGTGCAGCGTTGCGAGACCTACGGTCGACCCGCCTACGAAGACGGGCTCGAGTTCGGCGAACGGTGTGGCTTGGCCGGTGCGGCCGATCGACACGTGAATGCCGCGGAGCGACGTGGTGCGCTCTTCGGGCGGGAACTTGTACGCGATCGCCCACCGCGGATGGTGGGCGGTGGCGCCCAGCTCGCGGCGCTGGTCGAGGTCGTCGACCTTCACCACGGCGCCGTCGATCTCATAGTCGAGGTCGTGGCGCTTCTCGAGCCAAACGCGCGCATACTCGGCCACGCCGTCGAGATCGTCGACGATGCGGATCTCCGGGTTGACCGGGAACCCGAGCACTCGCAGGTACTCGAGGGTCTCCGAGTGTCGGGAGTGCGGGGGTCCACCGTCGATCACGCCGATCTGATACGTCCAGAAGCCGAGGCGACGGGTGGCGGTGATCGCGGGGTCTTTCTGCCGCACCGAGCCCGCCGCGGTGTTACGCGGGTTGGCATATGCGGGACGGCCTGCGTCGGCCTGGGCCTTGTTGAGCTCCTCGAACGCACTCACCGGCATGTAGACCTCGCCGCGCACCTCGACGAGCGCGGGCGGGTCGTTACCTTTCAGCCGGGCGGGGATCTCCTCGATGGTGCGCAGGTTGGCGGTGATGTCCTCCCCCATCCGACCGTCTCCACGGGTCGCACCCCGCACCAGTTTGCCGTGCTCGTAGAGCAACGACACGGCGAAGCCGTCGATCTTCAGCTCGCAGACGAACTCGACGTGCCCGGTGATGAAGCGCTCCATGCGCCGCGCCCACGCCTCGAGCTCCTCGAACGAGAAGGCGTTGTCGAGCGACATCATCGGCGTCGAATGGGCTACCGGCGCGAACGCCGGTGACGGCGCGGCACCGACCCGCTGGGTGGGCGAGTCGGGCGTGATCAGGTCGGGATGGGTCTCCTCGATCAGGCGCAGCTCTTTGACGAGCTCGTCGAATTCCGCGTCGCTGATCTCGGGGGCGTCGAGCTGGTGGTAGCGGACGTTGTGGTGCTCGATCTGAGCCCGCAGCTCCTCAGCTCTCGAGGTGGGGTCGGCCGAGCACGACATCGTTCCCGACGATAGACCGCCGCTGCGACACCCCGGCCCGTCCCCGAACTTGAGGCAATAACGAACGGATTCCGTTCGTTATTGCCTCAAGTTCGGCCTCAGGTTCGACAGGCTCAGGCGCCGACGGACAGGCGACAGGCGAGGGCTTGGTCCTCGATGCGGCCGCCGACCTCGGCGGCCAACTCGAACACCGCGGCGGCCTGGACAGGGTCGTGGCTCGCCAGACCGCACTCCGGTGTGACCAGAGCTTGACGGCGGAGCAGCACCGGGTCGCATCCGCCCCGCGTGAGCTCGCACCAGACGTCGACGAGCCGGCGCCACAGAGCTTCAGGCTGCTCGCCGATCGGCCGGTGGGTCGGTACCACGCCCCAGGCGACCCAACCTCCTCGTTCGAGGAACGGCGCGAGAGCGCTCGGATCGCCGGCCACACCACCGTCGATCGGAAGCGACAAGATATCGGGACCCGCGAGGGTCGCGACGCGCCAGTCGGTGGAGCCGCAACAGTGGACGCCCGTCAGCACGCCGTCGCCGAAGGCGGCGAGTGCGCTGGAGAGGAGATCGATCGCCTCTTCGGTGGCGACGGGAAAGTCCGGTGTGCCGGCGGCGACAAGGGCAGGCTCGTCGAGAAACACGACCGCGGGAGTGCCCGGTGCCCACTCGTCGACGAGCTGCATCAGGGCACGAGCACGGCCGCGGACTGCGCCCACCGCGAGCGGGAATGCCGTCGATGCCGGCATGCCAGCGTCGACGAACGCGACACCGAGGGTCAGCGGTCCGGTGAGTTGGAGTTTGACTCTCCGGCGAGGACGGTCGGCCACCGCTTCGAGGAACGCGAGCAGGCCTCCCCACGCCGCCGGCTCGAACGAGGGATCGAGGCGGTCTTCGACTTCGTCGACCCCGGGAACGGCCTCCGCATCGTGGATGACGACGCGGCCCGTCGCGTCGACTCCGATTCCGGGGATGCCCGCAACCGCCTGGGACAACATGCCTTCGGCCGGGTCGCGCTGAGGAAGCTGCGGAGCAGCGGGTAGCAGAGGCGAGTGGCGCAGGACGCACTGCACCGCCTCTTCGGTGTCGACATACGGGAGGCTGCCGATCCCGGTTACTGCACCAGGTACGAGATCAACGCCCATGCCTGCTTCCCCCACCCCATCTTGAGCGGCCAGGCCGCGCATCTTCTCTCCCCTCCTCGGGATCGACTGATCCCGCCTATGACGCTACCGATGCCGAAGTGTGGGCGTGAAATCGAACATGCTGGCACGCGATGCAATTCCGGTCCCCCCTGCTTGGTGCCCTGCGCGTCCTCTGGGCCGTTCTACCCCTCCTCACCGGTTCGGCCTTGGCCGCGGGGCTCGACGGACGGTCGAACGCGGTCCAGACCGTCAGCGCCGCCATCCTGTGGTCGGGGTGGGGCGCCGCGCTGCTGGCGACCCTGGTGCCGGCGCCCGTCTCCCTCACGGTGATGCGCGCGCTCATCGCCGCGGGGGCCGCCGTGGCGGCCGCAGCCGCCATAGCGGAGACGACCGCCGTCAGCGCGCTGGGTGCGCTCGGTGCGCTCGCAGCCCTCGCGCTCGCGCTCGCGCCCGAGACGGGTATCCGCTTCGTCAACGGAGCGGCCTACCCCAATGAGCGACGGTTCCCGCTACGCGTGCCGGCGCCGCTACTGCTTCTCGCCCTGCCCGTCACGTGGGCGGCCGCCATCGGAAGTCCGGTTGCCGCCGCACTGCTCCTCGCGTCGCGTGAGTGGTTCGTGGGAGCGATCGCGAGCGCCGTCGCAGTGCCGCTCGCATACGTTCTCGCGCGCGCCATGCACGGTCTTGCCCGCCGGTGGCTCGTCTTCGTCCCCGCTGGTCTCGTCGTGCACGACCCGATGACGCTCGCCGACCCCGTGCTATTCCCGCGCACCGCGGTGAAGTTCCTGGGTCCGGCGCCGCCCGACTCGACCGCCACCGACCTGACCCAGCGAGCTCTGGGTATGCCGCTCGAGTTACAGGTGTACGAGCCGGCCTCGCTGTCGGTCGTGCACCCCGGGCGGCGCACTACCGACGCGGTGACAGTGAGCGCCATCCTCGTGACACCAACGCGGCCTGGTGCCGTGCTCGCCGAGGCCGCGCGCCGTCAGATCGGTCAGGCGGCGACGCCGCCGCCGAGCACGAGCGCGTCGTCATAGGCCGCGTAGGCGGCCACGGTCTGACCAGGCGCCACCCGCCGCTGCCGCTCCTCGAACACGAAGCCGTCACCGTCGTAGGTCGCGGGAACCGCCCGACTGTGGGCGCTGCACTGAACCAGCACGGTGCTGCCCCGCGCAGGCGCCGCACCCGTCCAGGAGAGCATTTCCACGTCGACCCGGTCGACCACGAGGTCGGCCTCGCTGCCGACCGTGACGGTGCCGGAGCGCGGATCGGTGCTCACCGCATATCGGGGTGACGCCGCTCCACCTCCGAGGCCGCGGCGCTGACCGATCGTGACGAGCTCGACCGCGGCGACCGAACCGACCTCCCGACCGGAGGCATCGACCACCCGCCCCGGATGGAGCGGGATCCGCTCGGTGAGGAACGCCGCCCGACCTGCGGCCGTGATGAAGCACACGTCCTGGCTGTCGGGCTTGGCCGCGGTACGCAGGCCGAGGGCAGCGGCCCGATCCCGTACCTCCGCCTTGGTCATCTCCCCCACCGGGAAGTGGCACCGCGCCAGCTGGTCGGCACCGAGCATCGACAACACATAGGACTGGTCCTTGGCGTCGTCTGCCCCGCGACGCAACTCGTAGCGGCCCTGGCGCGCGACTACCCGGGCATGGTGACCGGTCGCAATGGCGTCGAACCCGAGCTGGGATGCCCGCCGCAGAAACCGGTCGAACTTGAGGTGCCGGTTGCACTCGACGCAAGGGTTGGGTGTGCGACCCTCTGCATGCGCGGTTACGTACGGCTCGACAACGCGGGCGTCGAAGTCGTCGGTGAAGTTGAACACGTGATGGTCGATGCCGAGCTGCTGGGCGACTCGGCGGGCGTCGTCCACGTCGGCAACCGAGCAGCATCCGGTGTCGCTCGGCCCGCCCCACAACTTCATGGTTGCGCCTACGACATCGAAGCCGCCGTCACGCAGCAGCGCGGCCGCCACCGACGAGTCGACACCACCCGACATCGCGACGAGGACTCTCGCCGTCATCGGTCCCTCAGTCGGAGCACGGCGTCCGGCACGGCTTTGAGGGCCACGTCGATGTCGTTGTCGGTCGTCGACCACCCCAGCGAGAGCCGGAGACTCGACAACGCCTCGTCGCGTGGGAGGCCCATGGCCGTGAGGACGTGGGAGGGGTCGAGTGCACCGCTGGCACAGGCCGAGCCCGCGGACGCGCAGATCCCGGCGTCGTCGAGCAGTAGCAGCAGCGCCTCGCTCTCCACCCCGTCGAAACGAAGGTGACAATTCCCCGCGATCTTGCGGCTCCGCTCCCCCGTCTCGGACGCGCCGGGAACCGAAGCGAGGATCCCGTCGGCGAGGCGGTCGCGGAGTTGGGAAACCCTCGCGACGGTCTGGTCGCGCGCCGCGTGGGTGGCGGCCGCGGCGGACGCCATCCCCACGATGCCGGCGACGTTGTAGGTGCCGCTGCGGCGGTCACGCTCCTGGCCGCCCCCCACCGTCTGGGGCGCGATGGGCACCCCCTCCCGAACGACGAGCGCGCCGACGCCCTGCGGGCCGCCGAACTTGTGGGCGCTCACCGCCACGAGCTCAGCCGCCGCGGCCGCGGTCGAGACGTCGAGCCACGGGAAAGCCTGCACCGCGTCGGTGTGAAGCACCGCCCGAGGGGCGCGGTCGCGAACGAGAGCCGCGACCCGGTCGAGCGGCTGAATCGTGCCCACCTCGTTGTTCGCCAGCATCACCGAGACCACCGTGACCGAAGGGTCGAGGGCCTCTTCGAGCATCTCGAGGTCGACTATGCCGCCCGAGTCGGCACCGACCACGCGAGCCGCGCGCCGCTCGCAGGTATGCAAGACGGCGTGGTGTTCGATGGCCGTGCACACGACTGATCCACCGGTCACATCGTGCACGCCGCCGATCGCGAGGTTGTCGGCCTCGGTGCCCCCCGCGGTGAAGATGACCTCCGCCGGACGGGCGCCCAGCACGTCCGCGACGACCTCCCTGGCCTCCTCGACCGCCGTCCGGGCCCGGCGTGACAGGGAGTGGACACCGGACGCGTTCCCGAAGCGCTCCGTGAACCACGGCAGCATCGCCTCGACCGTCTCCGGTCGCATCGGCGTCGTCGCCGCATGGTCGAGATAAGCCACTGTCACGTCCTCAGGCTACAAACCGCCGAACTTGAGGCAATAACGAACGGCGCACGGCGCGTTCTGGCAGCGGAATCCCGCCAGATCTGGCGGGCGGGATTCCGGTGCCAGAAACGGCCTCGGGAGGGCGCCTATTGCCTCAAGTTCGGTTGGTGCCCGGCCAGGAGAGGTCGGCCCAGACGCTCTGGTACTGGGGAGGCGGGGTCACGGGGCCGGCGCTGCGAGCCTGGTAGGCGGCGGCGACGCAGACGAGGAAGATCTCCGCGGGCATGCCCGGCGGCACCGGCACCCGAAGGCGAGCCAGCACGATGTCGGCGAGCTCGCGGGCGAGCTGGTCTCGCACGCCGAAGGGCATGTTCGGCGCGCGCAGCAGGAGCGAGCGGACGGCTCCGTACTCCTCATGGCCGATAGCAGTGGTGTCGATCGCGGCAACGAACGACTCGAGGCCGGGTGGGGCGCTGAACGTCACCGCGGACGGCCGGCCCGCTCCGCTGCGCTCTCGCAGGACGATCGTTCCCGCCAGGAGGTCACCGAGCCGTTGGTTCCGCCGCGTAAACAGGATGAAGAGGACCGCGATGGCGCCCGACGAGATGTGGAAGTCGACCAGGCCGACGGCGCCTCGTATGGCGGCGTGACGAAACCGCACCGGCGCGCCCTCGGCAGTCACCACGCGCACGCCGAGGGCGGCCTTACCCGGCGTGCGTCCCCGCCACAGCGTCTCGAACGCGATCGGATAGCCGAAGATCACGCCCATGTAGAGGACGAAGAACACTGCGACCGCGAAGCCGCCGACAGACCCGGTCACGAGGTCGAGCGCGCCTACGAGGACGATCAAGCCAACGAGCAGCGTGAACTGGATCGCCATGTCGATGAGCGCGGCGGGCAGGCGCGAGCCGAGGCCGGCCGTCTCGAACTCGAGCACGACCGCCTCGGGAGTGACGATCCGGTCCGAGCCGGCATAGGCCATGGAGGTACGGTAGCGACCACAGATCGATGGACATCGACAGGTTCCTCGTCACCAACGAACCGCTGTGGACGCGCCTGGGCGAATTGACGGCGCGGGCCCGGCGCGGTGTCGGCCGGCTCTCCGCGGCCGAACTCGACGAGCTGGTCCGCCTGTATCAGCGAACGTCAACACACCTCTCATACGTGCGCACCTACTACGGCGATCCCGCGCTCACGTTGCGGTTGACCGGTCTCGTCGCGGGCGCCGGGGCGGTCGTGTACGGCACGCGGCCGCGCACGTGGCGTGCGATCGCCCGGTTCTTCACGATCACGTTCCCCGCCGCGATGTGGGACACCCGCCGCTTCATTGCTGTGAGCGCGGCCCTGTTCCTCGTCCCCGCCATCGCGGTCGGCGTGTGGCTTGCGAACTCGACCCGCGCCATCGAGGCGGTCGGTCCAGAGGCACTCCGTGAGGCCTACGTTTCGAAGGAGTTCGAGGACTACTACACGTCGGACCCCGCCACCCAGTTCGCCTCGCAGGTGTTCACGAACAACGCCCAGGTGGGTTTCCTCGCCTTCGCGCTCGGTCCGGTAACCCTCGGCCTCGGCACCGCCGCGGTGCTCGTTCTCAACGCCGCGAACCTTGGGGTCGCGGCGGGGTTGTTCGCGGCCGCTGGGGAACAACCCAAGTTCTGGGGCCTGATCCTTCCGCATGGTCTGCTGGAGTTGACCGCGGTGTTCGTCGCGGGCGGCGCCGGACTCAGGATGGGATGGACCATCGTGGCACCAGGTGATCGGCGACGCACCGCTGCCCTCGCCGAGGACGGTCGCCGCGCGTTCGTTGTCGCGCTCGGACTGGTCGCGGTCTTCGCCGTTGCCGGAGTGATCGAGGGGTTCATCACTGGAGCACCCCTTCCGACCTGGTTCCGCGTGGGTGTCGGGGTAGTAGCCGAAGTGACGTTCCTGTCCTACGCGATAGTCCTCGGGCGCAACGCAGCCGCCGCGGGTTTCACCGGCCACCTCGACGAAGCCACCCGCGTCCGAACTTGAGGCAATAACGCACGGATTCCGTGCGTTATTGCCTCAAGTTCGGCTGGTTCAGAGGCGGCCGGCGGCCTTGGCGCGGAGGTAGGCGTCGGCGAGCGCGCCGGCGAGCTGACCGGGCCGCTCGTCGACCACGGTCGCACCGAGTCCACGCAGCCGGTGAGTGATCCTGCGACGCTCCTCGATCGCGGCTGCGGCCGCCGCTTTGCGGTACGCGCCCGACGCGTCGTCGGGCAACGCCGCCGCCCACCGCACCACGTCGGGATCGCGAACGCTCGCGACCACCACGAGGTGATGACGGAGGATCATCGGAAGGGCGGGCAACAACCCTTCCACCACGGCCTGCTCCGCGAGCTCGGTGAACACCACCAGCAGAGCCCGACGGCGGAAGCGAACCAGGGCCTCGGTGAACGCGCCGCGATAGTCGCTCTCGACCAGCTCGGGCTCGAGCTCGTATAGGGCCTCGGTCACGCGCGCCAGCTGGTTGCGGGAGTGGCCCGGAGGCACGACGGCACGCACCTGGCGATCGAAGGCAACCAGCCCCGCCCGGTCGCCGAGGCGCGTCGCCACCGTAGTCAAGGCCATCACCGCGTCCATAGCGTGCTCGAGCCGCGGCACGCCGTCGACCCGTCCTGCCATGACCCGGCCGCCGTCGAGCAACAGCAGAACGGTCTGGTTCCGCTCGGCCCGGTAGGTACGAACGATCGCCTTCCCGGTGCGGGCGGTGGCCGACCAGTCGATGCGCCGGAAGTCGTCGTCGCTCTGGTACTCGCGGAGCGAGTCGAATTCGGTGCCGCCTCCTCGGCCCTGGGCCGATCTGAGGCCGATCTCGAGAATGCGCGCCTTGTTGATACGCAACTCGGCTTCGTCGCGAGATCGAAACGACGGATAGACGCGGAGCGCGCCCGGCAAGGAACGGGCGCGCTGCCGGGCCACGAGACCGAGCGGACCCTCGACCCGAACGACCAGTTCGTTCGGCTCGAAGCGACCCCTGCGGGCCGGTGCGATCGTCGCGGTCGCTCGCGCCGAGCCCCGCGGCGGCAACGTCACCTGCACGCGCCGGCGGCTGGCGTGCAACGAGGGCGCCAGCTCGTCGGCGAGGGCGACGCGGAGACGGCGCGGCAGCGTGTTCCGGATCGTCCATTCGATCTCCGCATCCGCCCCCAGCGCGACCGCCCCGGGAAGGACGCGTTCGACCTCGATGCGATCAGGCGGGGGCGCGAGCGCCCAGTCGACGGCGGCGGCAACCAGCCACGCGACCGTGACGAGGATCAGGCCCGCGGGCGGGTCGAGCGGAACAGCTACCACCGCCACGCTGAGCACGGCGGCAAGGAGAGCGAGTCGGGCGGTGGGGACCGGCGCCACGCGGTTAGGGCTATCGGGGAACGGGGACGGTGGCGAGCACGGTGTCAAGCACGGCGTCGCTGGACCCACCCTCCAACTCGACCTCGGGTCGGAGCTGGAGACGGTGGCGCAACGCCGCCTTCGCCATCGCCTTGACGTCGTCGGGGGTGACGAAGGTGCGGCCCGCGAGCCACGCCCATGCCTTCGAGGCGTGCAGTAGAGCAGTGGCGCCGCGAGGTGACACGCCGAGCGAAACCGAGGGCGAGTCGCGTGTCGCCCTCGCGATGGCGACGATGTAGGCGCGGACCGCCGGATCCACCCTGATGGCATCGACCTCTTCACGTCCCGCGCTGAGGTCGGCGGGCCCGGCGACGCGACCGACGCCGGCGGCGGCGATGTCGTGCGGGTCAAGCCCCTGGTCATGCCGAGCTAGCACCTCCTCTTCCTGTTCCGCACTGGGGTACGGCACGACGAGCTTCAAGAGGAAGCGGTCGAGCTGCGCCTCGGGCAGCGGATAGGTGCCTTCGTACTCGACGGGGTTCTGGGTCGCCACCACGAGGAACGGCTCAGGTAGAGGACGGGATTCACCCTCGAGACTGACCTGGCGCTCCTCCATGGCCTCGAGAAGGGCCGACTGCGTCTTCGGGGGTGTCCGGTTCACTTCGTCCGCGAGCAACAGGTTCGTGAAGACCGGGCCCGGTCGGAAGCGGAACGAGCCGGCCGACTGGTCGAGGATGACCTGACCAACCACGTCGGCGGGCATCAGGTCGGGCGTGAACTGCAGGCGCTTGAAGTCGAGGTCGAGGGTGGCAGCCAGCGTCTTGACGAGGAGCGTCTTGGCCACGCCGGGGACTCCTTCGAGCAGGACATGACCGCGGACCAGCAGCGCGACGACCAGCCCGGAAAGGGCGCCCTCCTGCCCGACGACCACCTTGGCCACTTCGGAGCGGAGCGCGAGGACCGCATCGCGGGGCGACCGGGCGGAGCCACTCCGCCTCGCGCCGCGGGAGGGGCTATCTGACATTCACAACCTCCTGACGGATGGCCTCGAGCGAGCGGGCCAGGGTGAGCATCTCTTCGTCGTTCGCGGGCGGGGCGGCACGGAGCAGAGCCGTCACATAGTCGCGGTCGAACCGGGTATGGCGGGCGATGGCGGCGGCGACCGCCTCCGGTCCGGCATCCGGCGGGAGTCCCAACCGGTTCCCGAGCGAACGGGCCCAGTCGACGCGCAGCATCGCGGAGGCTGAATCCCGGCGCTTCGCCTGCTGCAGCAAATGGCCGACACCCACGACGAGCTCGGATCCGGGGATAGTCACCGGCTGGGGCTCCTCCACCGGACGGCCGAGCCGCCGGCCGCGCCACAGCGCATAGATAGCGAACGCGATTGCCAGCTGCCACACGGCGTCCTTGACCCGCTCCGGTATCAGGTCGGTGAGCGTGGCTCGCCCTCCTCCCGGACCTACCGGCGCCACGAACCGGATGCGCGCACCGGGCTGGGCGCCAAGCAGGCTCACGGCGAGCGCGCCGTTGTCGGCTTCACCGATAACGCTGTTGACGAAAGCCCCGGCACCGCCGACCGCCACGACCGTGCCGGCACCGAGGGGCCGGGCGACGACGAACCAGCCGCGTCCCAAGGGGAAGCAGCCGGTGGATCCCGGTATCACCGCGCCGTTCTCACGGGGCAGGGCGAAACCGACGCCGCCCGACGGCTCGACTCGTCGGGATTCGGCGAGCACCGGAAGATCGCACTCTCGGGCGAGGTGGCCGCTCGCCGCGCCGAGATCGAACGGGTTCCCGGTGTTGCCCTCGATCGCGGGGACGAATTCGGATAGCGGGTCAGCGACTACCAGCACGCCTCCCGCCAGTGTCCATGCGCGGAGAGCTCGACGACGCTCCGAGTCGAGGTCGTCCTGAAGCAGAAGGGCCGCGCCCTCGTTGGGGGTGGGGAGTTCCGCTGCGACGGAGACGTCGGCTCCGGACTCCTCGAGGAGCAGAACGAGGGCGCGCGTGCCAAGCGGCGCCGTAGAACGCGGGTCGAGCGGGCGCCCCTCTACATCCCGCCGTCCCGCGACAAGCGCGACGATAACGACGGCCACGCCGAGCAGCACGATCGGTGCCGCCCGCCTGGAGCGGGAGCGCTCACTCACGACGGCGCGTTCGTTCCAACCCGTTGCGACAACTCCACGAAGCTGTCGTGTTCACCTGCCGATGCGGAACGGCCTCCGTACCAGGCGGCCTCGAACAGGTCGGTGGCCTCGCCGAACGCCGTCGACGCGCTGGGCAGGGAAAGGTGAACGTCGCGGCGGTACTCACCCGCGGTGCGCCCGGGAATCTCCTCGATCACCCCGCGTTCGGCCAGCCGGGCGATCAGGGCCCGATAGCGGCACCGCATCGCATCGCGCCAGCGGCCTTCGGCCGCGGCCGCATCAGCCTCGGCGGCCCAGTCCCGCGCGGTCCGGCGTTCGTCGACCGTAGTGCCATCACCCCGCACGCCCGGGTCGCGGCTCATGGTGGGCGCGAACCGCACCCACACGAAGACGAGAGCAGCAACCAGCAGGGCAAGCAAGACGAGCCCGACCAGCGTGCCGCGGCCTCCACCGAGCACTGCGCCCAACGTCTCGGTTATCAGCTCGTTGACGAACTCTACGATCCGCTCGTAGAGCGTCTTCGGAGGCTCTTGAAACTCCGGCCGTGAAAGGATCTCGTCGACGTGCTGGCCGATCTCGTCGCCGGTGCGCTCCGGCGGCGGCAGCTCGCTGGGAGCGGGCAGGTCAGGTGTCACGGCTCTGCATGTCGTGCGCGATGACCTGCAGATCGAACCCTTCGTGCCGGATGCGCGCATCGAAGTACAACAAGGTCGCCACGATGGCCACGATTGGCGCCGTGACGATGGATCCGAGGACACCTCCCACTGCAACGAGGATCCACGCGAAGCTCCCGCCGAAGAAGAGCGCCACCGTCACTGGCACGAACCCGAGCATGTTGCCGATCAAGCTGGCGAGGAATCCCGCCAGCAGCGATATGCCCAGGACTGTCCAGAAACGGGGCCGCACGAGCCGCCACGATCTCGCCATGCCTTCGATGGGGCCAAGGTTCTCCTCGACGATGGCAGGCGCGACGAGCGTGTACATTGCCATCGCGGCGAGCCCGGGGAGGATGCAGAGGATGAACCCGACTCCTTCCACGAGGTGGACGAGCACGAAAGATGCGAGCAGCGGCCAGAACCGGCGGGCCGCAGCCGTGAGCGCCTCGCGTGGGCCAATCTGCTGGCCGAGGTAAGACGCGGCCACGACGCGGCTGATCGCTCCCGCGATGAAAGGGGTGGCGATGATGCTCAACAGCGCGGCCACGAGCTGCGCGATGAGCTGGCCGGCGTCGGGACCCTCCTCGCCCGCGGGCTCGGCGAGGGACGGGTCGCTCAACACGTCGACGATTCCGAGCTGGAAGGCGTCGCGGACGAAGAAGGAGGTGCCGAACTGCAGTGGCAGCACGATGACCGCTACGACGATGAGGATGGTGCGGGTGTTCGACTTCAGCAGTTTGAACGCGCCGTCGAGGATGTCGCCGAGGCTCATCGGGTGCAGCGGGAGCGGGCCGGTCCGTGCGCTCCCGCCCTTCGGCAGCGACGGGCGGGGTCCGTATCCCGGAGGGGGATACGCCTGGGGCGGTGGTAGATAGCCGGGTGGGGGCGGATAGCCAGGCTGCGGCGGGGGCGGATAGCCAGGTGGGGGTGGCGGCGGATAGCCCGGCGGAGGGGGCGTGGCTGGAGGGGGATGGCCGGAAGGAGGCGGCGAGGATGGCGGCGGGCCGTCAGGGAGCGCCCACGGAGCCGGCTCGTCGGGACCAGGCACGTCCTCCGGCGGCTCGGTCACTACGTTCTCCTTCGCCTACGCCGGCGGCGCGACCGCGGAGATGCCGTCGATAGGTCGATGACGTCGAGGCGGGGAACCGTCGCGCCGCACGACCGGCACGGACCGGGCGCGAGCCGGGCCCGGATCCCCGTCCGAAGGCGAAGCACGACGGTTCCCTTCCATCCGATCGGAGTCCAGACGATCTCCCCTTCGTCGCCATCGGCAACCGGCGTCCCGCGTACCGGATCGACGAGCTCTACGTGATCGACTGCCGGAACGAGGTGGAAGGTCCGGCCGGTTCGACATTCGCCCCACAGCGACCGGACGCCGGCCGGAGCCCACCAGGCGACGACCGCGACGTTGGCCGGCACGGCCGCGGACTCGAGCGCCGCGCGAGTTGCGGGGTCGGGACGCTCACCCGTAATGACAAGCGTGCGTAGTGCCGGAAGTTCCACCCGGGCCTCACGGCAACGGTCAAGCACCCTCTGCAGCTCACCGGCGGGGCCCGACAGCACCGTGGGGGCGAGCCGGGCGAGGTACGACGGATCGGGCACGGCTCCGAGGAGGGTAGCTACGCCGCCTCGTCGCGCGCCGAGGGCGAGCTGCCAGAACGCCAGCGACGAGGTGGTGGTCGACAGGTCGACTACCACGTCGTCGGTTGTGACGCCGGCGCTCTGAAGGCGCAACCGGCCTACCTCACCGAGCCGCTCGAGATCCTCGGCCGAGTAGCCGACCGCGGCACCGCCGACCCAAAGCCAGTGAACGGGCTTGTAGATCGGATCGATCACCCGTCGAGCCAGCGCCGGCTCTCGCCGCCACAACGTTGCCCACAGCAGCTGCACCCGCATGGTGAGGTCGCCACCGGCTCTGATCGTCGCCTTGGTGGGCCGCAGCACGAGCTGCCCCGGATCACCGGCATCGTCGAGTGACGTCAGAGGCAGTCCGGCCAAGCCCAACGCGCTCCCGTCACGGCTCGACGCGAGGACGTGGCGATACCGGTCCGAGTAGGGCTTTACGTGGTACCGCAGATAGCGGGCGAGGGCCCGGTCGTGGGCTGCGTCACGCAACACGGTGAGGACCGTAGCGGCCGGACCGGCCCCCTTCATGCACGCGCGGGGGGCCAGGTGTGGTTGTACGGTCATAGGCAGTGCAGACGGATGCCTCCACCCCTTCTCCGCACCAGATGAGCCAGCTGCGACTCGACCCTTTGACCGGCCGCTGGATCGTCGTTAGTGGCGACCGCGGCGAGCGGCCCCAAGCCTTCGTCGGCCCCGACCCCCGCGTCGACGAACCCGACCGACCGTGCCCCTTCTGTCCCGGCAACGAGGAGGCGACTCCGCCCGCGCTCGTGACCTACGGCCCAGGCGGTAGCTGGCTTGTGCGGGTCGTCCCCAACCTTTATCCAGCCTTCTCGGGCACCGAGCCGATGGTCGTACGCAACATGGGCCCGATCTTCACCCAGGCACCGGCGGCGGGGATCCACGAAGTGCTGGTGCTGGCGCCGGGCCACTCCACGACCTGGGCGGACCTCGACGACGCGCACGCCGGGCTGGTGATGGCCGCGATCCGTGATCGCATCGCGGAACACGCGGCGACACCTGGCTTGCGCTACACCCAGACGATCGTGAACTCGGGGCGGGCCGCAGGCGCGTCGCTACCTCACCCTCACGGGCAGCTCCTCGGAATGCCGTTCGTCCCCGGTGAGATCGTCGAGGAGCAGGCCGGATTCTCCCGCTTTCAGGGTGCGTGCCTGTTGTGCACGACCTTCGACGTCGAGGAAGCCATGGACCATCGGGTCGTCGCGGTCACCGACTCCGCCATGGTGCTCTGTCCGTTCTGGAGTGGCACGCCGTTCGAGATGCTCGTGGTGCCGCGGGGCCATGATCCCCATCTGCATCACAGCGAGGCGGATGAGCTGGCGGCGGTCGGGCGGGCCCTCCGAGACGCTCTGGGCCGCCTGCGTGCCGTAGTAGGCGAGGTCGCGTACAACCTGGTCTTCCACTCCGCCCCCTACCGGGCGACCGACGACTACCACTGGCACGTGCACGTGCTACCGAAGGTGACGTCGCGGGCGGGATTCGAACTCGGCACCGGAGTGCTGATCAACGTGCTCGCGCCCGAGCTCGCCGCCAAGCGGCTCAGCACCGGCTGAACGCGGTCGTGGCGCGGGTCCGGGTGGGGGTGGCCATCGACGCCTCGCCCCGTCGGGTATGGGCGGCGCTACGTGACATATCGAGCCACACGCGATGGATGGAGGACGCCGTCGCCATCCGGTTCGTCACCCGCCGCCGGCATGGCGTGGGAGCCGCCTTCGAGTGCGACACCAAGGTGGGTCCGTTCCGGCTCGTCGACCGGATGGAGGTCACCGAGTGGAGGCCCCGCCGCGCCATGGGCGTCCGGCACATCGGTCTGGTGCGGGGCGAGGGGCGGTTCACGATCACGCCGGGCCGCCGGCGAGGCCGCTCCGAGTTCGGGTGGGAGGAGAGTCTGGCCCTTCCGTGGTGGATGGGCGGCCCGATCGGCAGGGTGGTTATCCCACTCGTCCTCCGGCAGATCTGGCGCCGCAACCTCCGTAACCTCAAACGGCTCATCGAAGCCCCGAACTTGAGGCAATAACGAACGGAATCCGTTCGTTATTGCCTCAAGTTCGCTCGGGGGTGAGCCACAGCACGGCAAGCGGCGGAAGGGTCAGCTCGGCCGAGTGGGGCAGACCATGCCAGCTGTCGTCCGACGCGATCACGGTGCCCTGGTTCCCCACTCCGCTGCCGGCAAACTCGGACGCGTCGGTGTTGAGGATCTCCGCCCACCGCCCACCGCGCGGGAGACCGAGCCGGTACCGGTAGCGCACCACGGGCGAGAGGTTGGCGATGCAGGCCATGACTGTCTCGCCGTCGGTCGACGAGCGGAGGAAGGACAGCACGTTCGAGTCGACGTCGCTGGCGTCGATCCATCGGAAGCCGTCCGGTGTGGAGTCCCGCTCCCACAAGGCCGGTTGAGCGCGATAGCACTGGTTCAGCGCCTGGACGGTCCGGCGCATTCCCTCGTGTTCCGGATACTGGAGAAGCTGCCATGGGAGGCCACGTTCTTCCGACCACTCCTCGGGCTGAGCGAGCTCACCTCCCATGAAGAGCAGCTTCTTGCCCGGGTGGGCCCACATCCATGCGTACAACGATCTCAGGTTCGCCGCCTGCTGCCACTGGTCGCCCGGCATCTTCCTGAGAAGCGAGCGTTTGCCGTGCACGACTTCGTCATGGCTTAGCGGAAGCACGAAGTTCTCGGTGAACGCGTAGATCAGGCCGAAGGTGAGCTCATTGTGGTGATAACGGCGGTGGATCGACTCCTTCGAGAAGTACTCGAGGGTGTCGTGCATCCATCCCATGTTCCACTTGAAGCCGAACCCGAGCCCGCCGAGATATGTGGGTCGCGACACGCTCGGCCACGCGGTCGACTCCTCGGCCGCCATCACCACGCCGGGAAACTCTTCGTAGACGGCTTCGTTGAGCTCCTTGAGGAACGCGACGGCATCGAGATTCTCGTTCCCGCCATGCACGTTCGGCACCCACTCCCCTTCCTTGCGGGAGTAGTCGAGATAGAGCATCGACGCGACGGCATCGACCCGCAGCCCGTCAATGTGGAACTCCTCGAGCCAGTAGAGGGCGTTGGCGATGAGGAAGTTCCGCACCTCGTGCCGGCCGAAATTGAAGACGAGGGTGCCCCAGTCGGGTTGGGTCCCTTGGCGAGGGTCCTCATGCTCGTAAAGCGCTGAGCCGTCGAATGCAGCGAGGGCCCACTCGTCCTTGGGGAAGTGGGCCGGCACCCAGTCGACGATGACGCCGATGCCGCGCTCGTGCATCGCGTCGACGAAGGCGCGGAAGTCGTCGGGGTTGCCGTACCGCGAGGTCGGGGCGAAGTACGACGACACCTGGTAGCCCCACGACGGCGTGTAGGGGTGCTCGGCGACGGGCAGCAGCTCGACGTGGGTGAACCCCATGTCGGCGACGTAGTTGCCAAGCTCGTTCGCGAGCTCCCGGTAGCTGAGGACCTCGCCGTCGTCGCCACGGCGCCACGATCCGAGGTGCACCTCATAGATCGACATCGGTTCGCTGTGGGCGTGGCGGTGCGCACGCTGCTCTACAAAGGCATCGTCGCTCCAGCGGTAGGAGGAGACGTTCACGAGGCTGGCAGTCGCGGGGGGATGCTCGGCCTCGAACGCGAACGGATCAGCCTTCTCGATGCGCCGACCGTCCGCGCTGACCAGCTGGTACTTGTAGCGCGCCCCAGGCTCCACGCCGGGTACGAACAGCTCCCAGATGCCCGACGCGCCCATCATCCGCATCGGGTGAGTTATGCCGTCCCACTGGTTGAAGTCGCCCGCGACGCGCACCGACCGGGCGTTGGGAGCCCAGACCGCGAATGCCGTGCCCGCCACGTCCTGGTGGACGCGGTAGTGGGCGCCGAGCGCGCGCCACAGCCTTCGATGACGACCTTCGTTGAACAAGTGAATGTCGACGTCACCGAGGGTCGGCCAGAACCGATAGGGGTCGACATAGGACCAGCGTTCGCCCGCCTCCGACTCGCACGCGAATTCATACGACGCCGCTGCGGCCTTGCCCACTTCGGCTTCGAAGACACCTCCGTCGTGGACTCGCTTCATGTCGACCTGCTCGTCGCCGGCAACCACTTGCATCGCCGTGGCGGCGGGCCGGAACGCGCGCACGACGAAGTGGCTGCCGTCGGCATGAACCCCCAACACCCGGTGAGGGTCCCCGTGGCGGCCCCCCACCAGCTGCTCGATCTCCTGATCGATGGGCATCAACGTCTCCTTCTCAGTACCTCAACCGTTCCCTACCCTTTGTCGACCGCTGCTAGGCGACGCAGTGCCTCGATGGGGATCCCCACCCAGTCCGGCCGGTAGCTGAGCTCGTAGCGCAGCTCATAAACGGCCTTCTCCACCTCGAACGCGGCGAGAACGACCAGCTGGCTGCTCATGTCCGGCGGGAGGAGCGCATCGATCCCGTCCGCCGCGAGGTATCCGGTGAGGAACGCCTCGCGGTTCCGTTCTTCCCACGCGGCCGCCAGGGCTCGGAGTTCCTCCTGGTCGTCGGCCAGCTGTTCGCGGAGCACGACCGCCGTGGCGTAGTGGAAGGAGCGCAGCGCACCGGCGACGTCCTTGAGCGGTGACGTCGGGAGTAGCCTTTCCTCCATCGACCGGAGCGGCTCACCCTCGAAGTCGAGGACGTTCCAGCCGGTCTCGGTGCGCATTACCTGACCGAGGTGGTAGTCGCCGTGCACGCGCACCGCCTTGCCCGCATCAGGGAGGTCACGGAGCCGGTTCACTACATCACGCAGGTCGGCCACCGGGATCTCGGCGAGATCGACCGCGTCGACCTGCGCCTCGATGGTGGCGGCCCAGCCGGCGCCGTCACCGGGACCGACGCCGAAGGCCTCCGCCATGGCGAGATGGAGCTCGGCGGTCATGGATCCGAGCCGTTCGGCCTCGGCCGCGAAGTCACCGCCTGCCTCCGCGGGGTCGGCACGCGAGTCGTAGAGATCGCGCAGTGAGGTGAGCGCCAGCGCGAGTCCTTCGACGCCGCTGGTGAGGAACTCCTGCACTACCGCGAGGTCGTCGTTGTCACGCCTCCAGACACCTTGTGGTCGGGCGATGTGCGAGAAGCCCGTCTCCGCCAAGGCAGTGGTCACCTCTACGTCGGGATTCCCGCTACCCAGCAGCTTCCGGAAGAGCTTGAGGATGTGGCGGTCGTCGAAGACGATCGAGCTGTTCGACTGCTCGACCGTGATCGGTCGCACCCGCTCGACGTCGCGGATGTCGGGAGCCACGATGTGGAGGAACGCGAGGGCAAGCTCGGCATCGAGGAGGGCTTCGTAGACCAGGGCGCCGCCCTGCTCGCTCTCGAGCACACCGACGACCTCGTGCTCGTGGCCTCGCAGGAAGGCGGGTGCGTCGGCCTCGGGCCGCACACCGAACAGGAGCTGGTAGGTGACTCCGTCGGCGACCGCGACCGCCCACAAGAGTCCGGGCCATGGCGGCCTGAGCACTTCGGACGCGACGACTTCTACGTGGTCGGGGCGTTCGCCCGCGAACCATCTTTGCCCCGGCAGATAGTCGGTAAGTGCGCGAGCGAGAACATCCGGCTTGATCATTCGTCCACCAGTTCGAACCAGTAGAAGGCATGCGGCCCGAGCGTCACGAAGTAGGGCAACTCGCCGATGCGGGGAAAGGGCACGCGGCCCAACAACTCGATGGGGATCTTGCCCTCGAACCGGTTCAGGTTGAGCTCGACGGGCTGGGCGAAGCGGCTGAGGTTGTTGACGCACAGGACGATCTCGTCGTCGAGCTCGCGCACGTACGCCAGCGCGGAGGGGTTCTCGGTAGAGAGCACCTCGAAGGACCCTTCGCCAAAGAGCGTGGCGCGAGGCTTGCGCACCTGCAGCATGTGCTGCATCCAGTAGAGAAACGAGCTCGTGTCCCGGGTCTCGGCCTCGACATTGGCTGCCTGGTACCCGTAGACGGGGTCCATGAGAGGCGGAAGGTACAGCTGGGCGAAGTCAGCCCGGCTGAAGCCGGCATTTCGGTCAGGCGACCACTGCATCGGGGTGCGGACGCTGTCGCGATCGCCGAGGAAGATGTTGTCGCCCATCCCTATCTCGTCCCCGTAGTAGAGGATCGGGCTGCCCGGCATAGAGAACAGCATCGCGTGCAGCAACTCGGCGAGCTGCCGGTTGTTGTCGACGAGCGGCATGAGGCGACGGCGGATCCCGATGTTGACCTTCATGCGGGGGTCTTTGGCGTACTCGGCATACATGTAGTCGCGCTCGTCATCGGTGACCATCTCGAGGGTCAACTCGTCATGGTTACGGAGGAAGATGCCCCACTGGCCGTGCTTGGGAATGTCGGGCGTCTGGGCGAGGATCTCGGTGATGGGGTACCGCTGCTCGCGACGTACTGCCATGAACATCCGCGGCATCAGCGGGAAGTGAAAGCACATGTGGCATTCGTCCCCCTCGCCCTCCCCGAAGTAGTCGACGACGTCGGCAGGCCACTGGTTGGCCTCGGCCAACAGCACCCTGCCGGGGTAGAGAGCGTCGACCTCCTTGCGGATGCGCTTCATGTACTGGTGCGTCTCCGGAAGGTTCTCGCCGTTGGTGCCGTCGCGCTCATACAGATAGGGCACGGCATCGAGCCGGAAGCCGTCGAGGCCGATGTCAAGCCAGAAGCGGACCACGTCGAGCATGGCTTCCTGCACGTCGGGGTTGTCGTAGTTGAGGTCGGGCTGATGGGAGAAGAACCGGTGCCAGTAGTACTGCTCCCGCTGAGGGTCCCACGTCCAGTTCGACTTCTCGGTGTCGGTGAAGATGATCCGTGCGTCCGACCAGCGATGGTCAGTGTCCTCCCAGACGAACCAGTCCGCCTTCGGGTTGGTGCGGTCTTGGCGACTCTCGAGGAACCATGGGTGCTGGTCGCTCGTGTGGTTGACCACCATGTCGGCGATGACTCGGATGCCCCGACTGTGGGCCTGCTCCACCAGTTCGACGGCATCGGCGAGGTCGCCGTACTCCGGAAGGATGGTGAAGAAGTCGCTGATGTCGTAGCCGCCGTCGCGGAGCGGCGACTGGTAGAAGGGCAGCAACCAGATGCAGTCGACGCCGAGCCACTGGATGTAGTCGAGCTTCTGGGTGAGCCCCCGCAGGTCACCAGTGCCGTCGTTGTTCGAGTCGAAGAATCCCCGCACGACGATCTCGTAGAAGACGGCGCGCTTGTACCAGCCTTCGTCGCTCGGATCGAGGAAGGCGCTACCTCCTGCCGGCGCGGTCACGTCACGGCCCGCAGGTGCAGGATGTGTGCGGGTGTCTCGGCCGGATCGAGCCGAACGTAGGGGTTCGGCCCCCACCACTGAAAGGCCTGGTTCGTGAGCTCGTCAAAGGCTTCATAGGGTCCGTCCCAGGGCATTCTTACTGCGCCGAGATCGAGCGACAGCGTCGCCTCCTGCGCGCTGTGCGGGTCGAGGTTAACGACGACCAGCACGACGTCGTCTCCATCGTCGCTCACCTTCGAGTAGGCGAGGAGGTTGGGGTTGCCCGTTGTGTGGAAGCGGATGCTCCGCAGCCGTTGCAGCGCCGGATGCCGGCGGCGGATGGCGTTGACCCGGGTTATGAGGGGAGCGATGGAGTGTGGCGCGTCGAAGTCGCGCTGCTTCAGTTCGTACTTCTCCGACCGGTGGTACTCCTCGTTGGTGTCGGAAGCGGGCTCGTTGTCGCCCAGCTCGTAGCCGCTGTAGATCCCGTAGGCAGGAGTGAGGGTGGCGGCGAGCACGAAACGCAACTTGAACGCCTCGATCGTTCCGAGCCGGAGCGGGCCCGAGAGGATGTCGGGAGTGTTGGGCCAGAAGTTGGGGCGCATGTAGGCGGCCTTGGGACCGTGGGCGATCTCCTCCATGTAGTCGGCGATCTCCCAACCCTCCGTTCGCCACGTGAAGTAGGTGTAGCTCTGGGTGAAGCCGACTTCGGCGAGCTTGGCCATCATCTTCGGCGTCGTGAACGCCTCGGCGAGGAAGATGACGTCAGGGTGTTCCCCCAGCACCTCAGGGATCATCCACTCCCAGAACGCAAGCGGCTTGGTGTGAGGATTGTCGACGCGGAAGACCCGGACACCGTGGGCGATCCAGAAGTCGAGGATCTGCTTACAGGCGTCCCACAGCGCCGCCCGGTCGTCATCGGCCGCAGGCCAGAAGTTGATCGGGTAGATGTCCTGGTACTTCTTCGGAGGGTTCTCGGCGTAGGCGATCGACCCATCGGGACGGTGGTGGAACCACTGCGGATGCTCTTTGACCCATGGGTGGTCGGGTGAACACTGCAGCGCGTAGTCGAGGGCGATCTCCATGCCCAGGGAGTGAGCTCGCTCCACGACGGCCTCGAAGTCGGTGAGCGTGCCGAGATCGGGGTGCAGCGCGGTGTGACCACCCTCAGGACCGCCGATCGCCCACGGGCTGCCGGGGTCGTCCGCGGTGGCCGCCAGCGTGTTGTTGGGTCCCTTCCGGAACGTCCGGCCGATGGGGTGGACAGGCGGGAAGTAAACGATGTCGAACCCCATGTCGGCCACGTACGGGAGGTGTTCCCTCGCGCCTGCCAAGCCGCCATGGGAGCGGGGGAACAGCTCGTACCACGCTCCGGTGAGAGCCCGCTCACGATCCACCCAGAGGGCTACGGCATCGCTGCGAGTGACGTCAACGGGGTCCAGCGGCCCCCAGAGCAGTTCCTCGACCTGGGGCGTGAGCGCGGCCGCGACCCGGACGTCGACGTCGATCGACTCGTCCCGCAGCGTCTCAGCCGTCTTTCGGAGCACCGCGTCATCCGCGCCGTCGGCGCTGGCCGCCCGCGCTTCGACCAGGAGGGCGCCCTCTTCCAGCTCAACCGAGACGTCTTGAGCGGCGGCCATCTTCACGCCGATCTTGTGTCGCCAGGTGGCGTATTCGTCAGTCCACGCTTCGACGGCAAACTCGTGCCGGCCGAGAGTGGTGGGCTCGAACGCCGCCTCCCAGCGGTCGTTGTCGACCAAGCGCATCGGCTCTTCGAACCAGGTCTTGTTGTTGCGCTTGTTCCTGCTCTTGGCGGCCGGATGCCACCGAAGGCGGGCGGCGAGGATGTCATGCCCGTCGCGGAAGATGTCGGCTGCTACGAGAACGCGCTCACCCACGACTGCCTTGGCGGGGTACTCACGCGTGGGCGTCCGGGGCTCGATACCGTCGATAACGATTCGCCCGATCACGCTCCAGAGCTACCACTTCCTGGTGCCGGGCGAAACTCCGTAGTCGTGAGCTCGTCTACCGTCGAGGCCGATGAAGGCACTGCGTAGCTTCACCGTCCGAGCCAGCCTCCCCCCCGAGCTCGCCCGGTTGGGAGCTTTGGCGATGAACCTCCGGTGGTCGTGGGACGAGCAGACCCGTGACCTGTTCCGGTGGGTCGACCCCGACCAGTGGGAGCGCACCGTCCACGACCCCATCAAACTGCTCGGCGGCGTAACCCGCGAACGGCTCGAAGCCCTCACCCATGACCGATCCTTCATGGGCTTCCTCGAAGAGGTCGACGGCGGCCTCCAGCGCTACCTCGAGGCGCCGAGGTGGTTCCAGACCCGCCCGCCGGGCCCGCTGCGCGCCGTCTCGTACTTCTCACCCGAGTTCGGCCTCAGCGAAGCCATTCCGCAGTACTCGGGAGGGTTGGGAGTGCTCGCCGGCGACCACCTGAAGGCAGCCAGCGGACTCGGCGTGCCCCTCACCGGGATGGGACTCCTCTACCGGCAGGGGTACTTCCGCCAGGCACTCAACGCCGACGGGTGGCAACAGGAGCGGTACCCGCAGCTCGACCCGCATGCCATGGCGCTTACCGCGGTCGACGACGCCCGCGTAGAGGTCGACCTCGCAGGCATGCCGCTGGTAGCCCAGGTCTGGCGCGCCGAAGTCGGTCGGGTGCGGTTGTACTTCCTCGACGCCGACATCGACGACAACGACCTCGAGGGCCGGCTCGTGACCGACCGGTTGTACGGCGGCGGCAGCGAGCACCGCATCCGTCAGGAAATCCTGCTCGGAATGGGCGGGGTGCGCGCCCTGCAGGTCGTAGGGGAAGAGACCCAGGTGTTCCACACCAACGAGGGTCATGCCGGTTTCCTCGGCCTCGAACGAATCCGGCAGCTGATGACCGCGGAGGGTCTCTCCTTGCCCGAGGCAATCGAATCAGTCCGCTCGGGCACCGTCTTCACGACGCACACACCCGTGCCGGCGGGGATCGACCAGTTCCCACGCGAGCTGATGGCCGAGTACTTCTCGGGTTGGGCGGAGGAGTGCGGCGTGCCGTTCGACGAGCTGATGGCCCTCGGCCAGCCGGTGGGCGCGATGCCCGACGCGCCGTTCAACATGGCGATCATGGGCCTGCGCCTCGCGGGGATGTCCAACGGCGTGTCGCGCCTCCACGGCGATACCAGCCGGAAGATGTTCTCCTATCTGTGGCCGGACGTCTCCGTCGACGAGGTGCCGATCGGGTCGATCACCAACGGCGTCCACGCGCCGACGTGGGTCGCGCCGGAGATGGCGGAGGTGTTCAGCCGCTATGTACTACCGACATGGAGTGAAGCGGGCGCCAAGGACTGGGAACGGATCTTCGAGGCCCGCGACGACGAGCTCTGGCGGGCCAAGGAGGTCGCCCGTGCCCGGTTGATCAGCGTGGTGCAGCATCGCCTCGAGGCATCACTGCTTGCGCGCGGCGTCAGCCGCTCAGATGCCGCCTGGTGCCACGAGATCCTCGACCCCCACATCCTGACGATCGGGTTTGCCCGCCGGTTCGCCACGTACAAGCGAGCCGACCTCATCCTCTCGCAGCCCGACCGACTCCGCCGCCTCCTGCTGTCGTCGTCCCGCCCGATCCAGATCCTCTTCGCCGGGAAGGCGCATCCGCACGACAACGCCGGCAAGGAGATGATCCGGCGCATCGTCCACTTCTCGCGGGAGCCCGACGTCCGGCACCGGATCGTGTTCGTCGACGACTACGACATCGCGATCGCACGGGCTATCTATCAGGGCTCCGACGTGTGGTTGAACAACCCCCGTCGCCCTCAGGAGGCCAGCGGCACGAGCGGCGAGAAGGCCGCGCTCAACGGTGCGCTGAATCTGTCGATCCTCGACGGCTGGTGGGACGAGATGTTCGACGGGGAGAACGGGTGGGCGATCTCCTCGGCGGAAGGCTACGAGGACCTCGAGCGTCGCGACGAAGTCGAGGGCAACAGCCTCTTCAATCTCCTCGAACACCAGGTGATCCCGCTCTTCTACGACCGCTCCGAGAGCCCGGTGCCCCGCGGGTGGGTGCAGCGGATGAAGTCGGCGTTGTCGTCGTTGGGGCCGCGCGTGACGGCCGCGAGGATGGTGCGCGACTACACCGAAACGCTGTATGAACCACTCGCCGGTCATGCCGACTCGATGACCAAGTCAGGTCATGCCCGGTCACGCGCCCTCGCCGAGTGGAAGACGAAGTTGGCCGCCGCCTGGAGCGGCGTCGCGATCGTCGACGTCACCACGCAGGGCGGAATCACCGACCTCGGTGATCCCCGCCGGGTCGAGGCGGTCGTCGCGCTCGGCAAGCTCACCGATGACGACGTCGCGGTGCAACTGGTGCACGGGCCGGTCGGGCCCAACGACGAACTGATCCAGCCCGAGGTAGCCGACATGCGGCTCGTCAGCCTCGGAGACAAGGACGGGGAGTACCGCTACGAAGGCGAGGTCGTCTGCAACCGCGCCGGCCGGCACGGGTTCACCGTCCGGGTGGCTCCCTCTCACCCTGACCAGTTGCACGTCGCCGAGCTCGGCCTGATCGAGTGGGCCTCGGCCGAACCCCGAGCCTGACCCCACACCTGCTCCAGACGCGAACTTGAGGCAATAACGAACGGATTCCGTTCGTTATTGCCTCAAGTTCATCTGATTGCGGTGGTCAGACGACCTCGCGATCGCGTACGACCGTGCGCTGCTCACGGGGCGCTCCGCCCCAAGGGGCAAAACTGCTCCAGAACAACATCGAGAACAGCAAACCGATCGAACCGACGACCATCAAAATCACACCGACGGTGTTGAGGTCGATGCCCTGCGCTTCTACCTCAACGGCGAACGTGAGAACTGCTCCAACTGCGAGCAAGAAAACGCTTATGCCAATACCCATAGCTGGTCACCTCCTGACGGTGTCGTCTGTTCCCGAGATCGAGCCGCTCAAACACCAGCCAGCCGTGCCCCCCTCCACGCCGGCGAACTTGAGGCAATAACGATCGGTTTCCGATCGTTATTGCCTCAAGTTCCGCTGAAGGTGGCTTTGCCGGGGCCGTGCTCGAGGAACGACTTCACGCCGACGGAGGCGTCGTCGGTGGCGAAGACGTCGCGGAAGAGCTCTCGCTCGAGGTTCAGTGCCTCGTCGAGGGGACGGTCGAGACCACTGTCGACCGCGTGCTTGACCGCGCCGTGCGCGACGACCGGACCGGCGGCCAGCTCAGCTCCCCACGCGACCGCCGCCTCGAGGACCTCGTCCTGGGCCACCACCCGGTCGACGAGACCGATGGCGAGAGCCTCGTCGGCGGCCACCTGACGTCCGGACAACATCATCTCCTTGGCGCGCGCCGCGCCGATCAGCCGGGGTAGGCGCTGGGTGCCGCCGCCTCCCGGAATGATCCCGAGCAGGATCTCAGGCTGGCCGAGCTTGGCCCTCTCGCCCACGAGCCGGAAGTCGCATGCCAGCGCGAGCTCGCAGCCACCCCCGAGCGCGTAGCCCGAGATGGCGGCGATCACAACGCGAGGTATGGCCGCAACCGCATCGAGAGCGGAACGGAAGTGGCCGCCAATCGCCCATGCCTCGTCGCTCCCACCGAACTCTGAGATCTCCGCCCCAGCCGAGAAGACGCGGTCGCCGCCCGTTACGACCACTGCACCAGGCGGGTCGTCGTGGAGGCCGTGGGCGGCCGCCTCGAGCTGGCCCAGCATCTCGACCGAGAGCGCGTTCATCTTCGGTCGGTCGAGGCGGAGCACTGCCACTCCGTCATCACGGCGGTCAACAGTCACGAACGGATCGGCCATGCGGGCGACGCTATTAGCTGCCCGGGCAGTCCGCGGTCAGGGACGGGCGTCGAGCACCCGCTCGGCCGCGGTATACGGGTCGAGCGAACGCTTCACCACCTCACGGGTGAGCGCGTCGAACTCCTCACCCGAACAGGCTGCGAACGCGCTCTCCTCGATGCGGCGCACAACTATCTCTCGCACCTCGTCGGCCGCTCGTCGAGTGCGGCGCTCGGTAAGCCCACCGCTCTCTTCCAGCTCACGGCGGTGGGCGACCACCGCATCCCACAGGTCGTCGATACCCGTGCGGTCCAACGCGACGGTGTGGACGATGGCGGGATCCTTCTCCCACCTCGTCGTGTTGCCGAGCATCTCGCGCAGGTCACGCTCGGTTTCCCGCGCGCCAGGCCGGTCGGCCTTGTTGATCACGAACAGATCGGCGATCTCGAGCAAGCCCGCTTTGTTGGCCTGCACCGAGTCGCCCCATCCCGGATTCACGACGACGACGGTGGTGTCGGCGGCGGCAGCCACCTCCACCTCCACCTGACCCACGCCGACGGTCTCGATGAGGACCCAGGGCAGGCCGGCGGCGTCGAGCACGCGAACTGCCTGAGGTGTCGCGAGCGCCAGGCCGCCCAGGTGGCCCCGGCTCGCCATCGAACGGATGAAGACGCCGGCGTCGAGGGCGTGGTCCTGCATCCTGGTGCGGTCGCCGAGGAAGGCACCACCGCTGAACGGCGACGACGGATCGACAGCGAGCACCCCGACCTCGCTGTCCGCTGCTCGTATAACGCTGATCAGCTTGTCGGTGAGGCTCGACTTGCCGGCTCCAGGCGCGCCCGTGATCCCTACCGTGTAGGCATGGCCGCCGTGACCATGGCTCAGGCGCGCGACGTCGAGCGCGGCCTCACCGCCCCGCTCGACGACTGATATCAGCCGGCCGAGGACGGTGCGATCACCAGCGACGGCGGCGTCGACGAGGGCACGGGGATCGCGGCTGCGCACGGCGGGACTTCCGGTCAGGGGAGGTGGCGTTACCAGCGGGTCAGTGACAGGGTCAGGAGCGGGCCAAGCCGGCTCAGTAGGGCTGGATGGTCAGAGGGTCGACGTCGAAGTCGATTCCCTTGGTGCGAACCTCGTTCAGCCCGGGGACGCGATCCTTCAGGATCCGCTCGATGCCGGCCTTGAGGGTGAGGGTCGACATCGGACAGCCGCCGCACGCACCGAGAAGCTCGATGTCGACGATGCCTTCGTCCTCACGCAGCTCGATGAGACGCATGTCACCCCCGTCGGCCTGCAAGGCAGGCCGGATCGCCTCGATTGCTTCGCTGAGCTGTGCTTCCACGAGATCCTTTCCTTAACCGCGACGCTTGGTACAACAACCGCGACGCTACTCACCTTCCCACTCTCGGACGAAAGCCAGGTCAGCGGAAACGCTGAAGGTGAGCCCCGAGGCCGGCCAGCTTGCCGGCGAAGTCGTCATAGCCACGGTCGATGTGCCATGCGTCTGAAACCAAGGTCTCGCCCTCGGCGACCAGGCCGGCGAGCACGAGGGCAGCTCCGGCCCGCAGGTCATGGGCCTTCACCCGCGCCCCCGATAGCTGATCGGTGCCGCGCACCACGGCGTGATGGCTCTCGGTTCGGATGTCGGCGCCCATTCGGATCAGCTCCGAGACGTAGGCGAAGCGGTTGTCGCGAAACACGTTCTCGGTGACGATCGCCACGCCATCAGCGGTGGCCAGCATCGTCAACAGGAGAGGTTTGTAGTCCGTCGCGACCCCCGGATAGGGCAGCGTCGAGACGTCGGCGCTCTTGAGGCGCTGGCTGCACGACACCCACAGGCCCTCACCCGTCGGCGAGATTCGCACTCCCGTCTCGCCCATCTTCCGGATGAGCATTTCCATGTGCTCGAAGCGGGCGCCCTCGACGGTGATCTCACCCTTGGCGATACCGACCGCGGCAAGCCACGTGGCAGCTTCCACGCGGTCGGGGATCACCGTCTGCTCCGCCGGACGCAGCGCGGCCACGCCTTCGATCTCGATCGTCGACGTGCCTGCACCGGCTACACGGCCCCCCATGCGGTTGAGGAAGGTGGCCAGATCGGCGACCTCGGGCTCCCTCGCGGCGTTCTCGATGACGGTGGTTCCCTCTGCCAGCACGCCCGCCATCATCAAGTTGTCGGTCGCGGTGTGGCTCGGGAACTCCAACACGATCTGGGCGCCCGTTAGCCGGTCGGCGTGAGCCTCGACATAGCCATGGGCGAAGGAGATCGTTGCGCCCATCTGCTCGAGGCCCGCGAGGTGCATGTCGATCGGTCGGGGTCCGAAGTTGTCGCCGCCCGGCAGAGACACGCGCGCCCGGCCGTGCCGGGCAAGAAGGGGGCCGAGCACTACAACCGAAGCCCGCATGCGCTCGACGAGCTCGTACGGTGCTTCCGGGTCGACCTTCTCGGGCACGTCGATCCGAAGGGTCTCCTCCGACCGGATCAGCTGCGCGCCCATCGACGTGAGCAGATCGCACATGATCTCGACGTCGGCGATGTGCGGGACGTTGTGCAGGACCGACTCGCCCTCCACCATCAGCGTCGCCGCCATGAGTTTGAGGGCGGAGTTCTTGGCTCCGCTCACGACGACGCTGCCTTCGAGTGGCCCGCTGGGCGTGACGACGTAGCGGTCGGTGCCGTCCATTGGCCTCAGTATGGCGCACCTGCTCTACCGCCAACTTGAGGCAATAACGATCGGAATCCGTTCGTTATTGCCTCAAGTTCTGCGGTGCGCGGTTGACGACGACGCCGATGAGGTGCGCATCACTCGGGCGTAGCGCCTGAACGAGCCGGCCCACCGACCGCTTCCTGCTCTCCTGGGCGTCGACGACGACCAAGGTGGCATCACACTGGGCGGCGATCGACAGAGCGTCGCCCGTGGTGAGGGCGGGGGGCGTATCGACCACGACCAGCTCGGCCCACGTCAGCTTGTCGAGCACGTCGCCGAGGGGACCGGCGCCGAGCAGTCCGCTCGCGTCGTCGATCTCGGCGCCCGCCGGCGCGAGCCGGAGCCCGGTGGCGATCTCGACGGCAACATCGTCGAGGGCACCGTGGTCCGCGAGAGTGTCGACGAGGCCTGGGGTGCGCTCGATACCGAGACTGGTGTGCAGAGATGGGTGACGGACGTCGCCGTCGACGAGAACGACGGTCACGTCGAGCGCGGCGGCTTCGCGGGCGAGGTGCTCGGCGACGAACGAGCGGCCCACGCCACGCTCTGCCCCGACGATCGCGAGGGTCCGGAGCCGCTCCGGCGTCGAGACGAACATCAACGCCGTACGCAGGGCGCGGATCCCCTCGACCGCGCCATCGCCTTCCGGTACGCCTGCCAGGACCGGAAGTTCGGTGACCGTGGCAACCTCGTCAATCACGTCGTCCGAGAACCGGCCCGACAGCCGCTCGGCCCCTATCGCCAGCGCGGCGTTGAACAACAGAGCCAGCCCGCCGGCGGCTGCCGCGTCACGCCAGGGCCGGGGCGACACGGGCGACGCGCCGGCCCGCGCCGGAGCGGTGATGCGGGCGCGGTCGACCGGCCGGAGTTGGTCCTCGGCTGCCTGGGCGATGAGCGCTTGGCGGCGCTCCTCGAGTGCGGCCTGTTCGGCCTCGCTCAGGAGAGGAGAGTCGACGCGGCGTGCGATCGCCTCGATCTCGCGGTCAGCTCGCAGCCGGGACTCGGCTCGCGCTGCCTCCTGGTCCGTCACGACGGCGGCGACGAGGCTGTCGGCAAGAGCCTGGGCGAGGGCGACGGCCTCTGCCGCGGTGGGCCCGCGCGCGGTTACAACGACCGCGCCGGCATCGGGAACCGCGCGTACCTCGCTGCGGTCGCGAACCGCGGCCGCGTCGGCATCGACTGCAGTGCCGGCGGGTACGGCGACGTCGTCACTCGCCAGCAGATCGGCGACGGCGAGCGTCATCCTCCGTGTGGCCGCCGCGCCGCCCGACTCGCCCGCTACCACCTGACCAGGCGTGACCGTGACTCGGGCGTCCGCCGCGTAGACCTCGGGCTGGGTGTGGGCGCGCACGAAGAAGAGAGCGGCCATCAGCAATGTGCCCAGCAGCAGTCGCCACCGGTGCCGCGCGAGAGGGCGCACCATGCGACGAGGTTATTGGTGCGTGTGGGGGCGCGGGGCCGGAGCGCGCGTGGTGGCGGTACTAGGTAGTGGCCGAGCGGCGGGACCGGCGCACGAGCACAGTGCCGGCACCGATCGAGACCAGGCCGATCGCTGCTAGGCCGACCAGGTCGCCGCCCGTCACGGGAAGGGTCTCAGCTTGGGAGGCTACCGCCGGGGCTTCGCGGGATGCTTCGACGCCGGCGACCTCGGTGGGCCTGCCCTCGTCGGTGCTCTCGACCTCGGGCGGGCGGCTGACATACGGGTCGGTCTGAGCCACCGCGGCCGCTGGGACACCCAGCACGATGGCGGCAACTGTGGCAGCGAAGATGAGGCTGCGGAAACGCATAACGCACACCCTACCACTGTGCGTGGCGCTCAAATCATCCGAAACCTCCCAACCGCCGAACTTGAGGCAATAACGCACGAATTCCGTGCGTTATTGCCTCAAGTTCGGGGCTGGTACGGTCGCCGGCCTTGAGTTCTCGCCGCGCGGTGCGGTTGCTACTGCTGGTCGCCCTTCTGTGGGCGGTCTTGGCCGGCGCCCAGCTAGCGCTGTCCTACTTCCACGTGCGCGCCGGTGAGGCGGCTGCATCGGAGGTCCGGAACTCGGTCAATGCGCGGGCGCTGCGGTCGGGTGAGCTTCGAGAGGGCGTAGAGGAGGCGAGCGACCGCTTCGGACGGGCCCACCGCCTCCTCAGCGGGCCAGTGCTCGCACCGCTCCGTGTGTTGCCGGTCGCCGGTCGCCAAATTCGTGCGGTCTCCAGCATGGCGGACGTCGCGGCAGAGGCGGCCGCCGCAGGCATAGATCCGCTGGCCGAAGCTGGCCGCTTCCTCGCCGACGAACCGGAAGACGACGCCGGCCGGCTACGAGCCGTCCAGAAGCTCGCGGCCAGCCTGAGCGCGGCAGACGCAGAGCTCGGCGAGCTTGAACCGGGACCGGGCGACGCCCTATTCGGGCCGGTCGCCGACCGCCGGGAGCGGCTCACGGCCGATCTGGAGGAGCTCCGCCGTACGATCGGCGACGCGGCCGTGATCAGCCATGGCATGGCGAACCTGCTCGACGGCCCGCGCCGGTATCTCCTATTCGCGGCCAACAACGCGGAGATGAGAGCAGGATCCGGCATGCTCCTGTCGGTGGGCGAGGTCACCTTCTCCGACGGTGCGATGGAGATCGGGGAAGTGGATCCGACAGCAGAGCTCGTGCTCGATGCCGATACGGCGCCGCCCATTACCGGCGACATCGCGGCCCGCTGGGGGTGGCTCGAGCCCAACCGCGACTTCCGCAATCTTGCCGTCACCCCTCGGTTCGATGCCTCTTCCGAACTGGCCCTGCAGATGTGGGAGGCCCGCACGGGCGACCGCCTCGACGGCGTGATTGCAGTAGATGCGGTCGCGCTGGCGGCCGTGCTGGAAGCCACGGGCTCGGTGTCGATCGACGACATGGTCATAGAGCCCGACGAGGCCGTCGATTTCGTCCTCCACGACCAGTACGACCTGTTCGGTACCGTCGGACCAGACCAACAAGCCCGGCGCGACTCGCTAGGGCGCGTCGCCACACTCGCCTTCGAGCGGGTCGCGGACGGCGAAGCCTCGCTCGCGACGTTGATGGAAGGTCTCGCCGATGCCGCTGGCGGGCGGCACATCCTGGCATGGGCGCGCCGCCCGGCCGAACAGGCAGCGTGGACCGCCGCGGGCGTCTCTGGCGTCCTCACCGAGGACGCCTTCGGTGTGATGCTGCTCAACCGCGGCGGGAACAAGCTCGACTACTTCATGACGGTCGCGTGTGAAGCCGAGTCGTCGATCGCGGGAGGGACGCGAGAGCTGACTGTGCGTGTAACGCTCCGAAATCGGGTCGACGCCGACGAGGGGCGTTATGTCGCCGGGCCACACCCCGCCCTCGACGCCGAGCCTGGCGAGTACGTCGGGCTTCTCGCGGTCACACTTCCGTCCGACGCACGCCGCTCTCGATTCGAAGGAGTGACGTCGCTCGCGGTGTCAGGCCCTGACGGCCCGACACGGGTGATCGCGACCGAGGTTCGTGTCGGACGGGGCGAGACCATCGAGGTCGTCGCCCGAACCGAACTCCCCGCGGCGCGCCAGCACGTGCAGCTCGAGCCCTCGGCCCGCGTCCCTCCGGTGCGGTGGGTCTACGACAGGAAGCAGTTCACCGATGCGCGCGGACGGGCCATCCACTTCCGCTGACCGCGTCGGTGGCTACTCTCCGTGGCAGGACACCTCGGATCCGTGGCGAACTTGTGAATTGTGGACGACGGGAATTCGGGACGACGGCAGGAACGGCGAGGTGTCGACACACCTCACGCGGCTGGCTACTGGTGGCCGCTCACCTCACGATATGTCGCGGCGATCGCCGCAATGGTCCGTTCGAGGTCATAGGAAATGGTGACCCGCTGCCGCCCGGCACGGCCGATCTCCCGGCGGAGCTCGGGCTTCGAGAGCAGCGTGTCCAGCGCGTCGCCGAGCGCCGTCGCGTGCTTGGGCGGCACTAGGAGACCAGACTCGCCATGAGAGATCAGGTGCGGCACGTCTCCGACCGCCGTCGCGACGACGGGGACCGCACACGCCATGGCCTCCAGAAGCGAGAGGGGCATAGCTTCCCACCACGACGGAAGGCAGAAGACATCCGACGACCGCAGCAACTCGACAACGCCCTCAGGCGTGAGCGTGCCCACGAGCTCGGCGTGCGCAGGAGCGCGGGCGCGCACTTCTTCGGCGGCGTCGCCTCCCTCGTCGGGCTCGCCACCGGCCACAACAAGTCGGTGAAGGCGTCCGCGGGCGACCAACGAGGAGGAAGCCTCGAAGAGGTCGAGCAAACCTTTCCGGGGCGTAAGCAGACCAACGAACGCGACGACCGGCGGGTCCGACCGCACATCCTCTCCCCTTTGGGCCGGACAGAACCGGTCCACGTCGACGCCGTTCTCGATCAGAACCACGCCGCGGCCGACGCTCGGCGTGAGCGCTGCTTGGGCACCGCGGGACACCGCTACCACCCGGTTCGCGGACCGAAGCGCCACCCGGGCCACGAGCCGTCGGATCCACCCGTGCAGCCAGAGCTGGATCAGGCCGCCG
>CAZWDB010000030.1:0-41614 GCA_964632885.1 uncultured Acidimicrobiales bacterium
GGCGCTCCTCGCCGAACCAGGTCTCCGCCTCTGCCACCCACCACCGCTCGGCCCGGGTTCGCGCCGCCAACTCGTCGTCGCCGGGCGACCCGTCGCCCCGCTGGCCGTAGTAGAGGTAGCTGTTGATGTGGGCCCAATGCGCCCGCCCCCTCGGGAGTCCCCACTGGCGGGAACCGGTTACCCACCCCTCACACGCATGCTCGATGATGTCGGCGAACAGGTGGCTCACCGGGTCGGGACAGTGGGCAGGCTCAAACCACCAGAGCCCGCCGTCGGGTGACTCCCATTTGACATCCGGCTCGGTCAGCACGCCGGCAACCATACAGATCCGGATTGGTTTGGAGCCGCCGCAAACTCGTGGTTCCCGACTCTCAGCGGAGCGCGGTCAGCACCTCGTCGGCCAGCAAACGTGAAGATGTGCGGGCCGCGTCGGAGTCCGCACCGAAGCCGGGACCGATGAGCACGAACCGGTCGATGCCGAGCGCGGCCAGCTCGCGGATGCGTTCGACACAATGGTCGGGCGGCCCAACCACGGCGAACCGGTCGACGAAGTCGGGTGTGAGCGGCGCGGTGTGCTCGGCGTCGTTGCGGAGGTGGCGGCGGCTGTCGTAGCGGCGGCCCACCTCGGCCACAACGGAAGCGTCGTCATCCCGCAGGCCCTCGCCGGTTGAGCCCCGCATCGCGGAAAAGTGGGCGAAGGCGGCTACCCCTCCAGCGATCAGCTCAGCACCGACGCCCGGGTCCGGATGGCAGCCCACGTTGAGGAACGCGCCGAACGACACGTCGTCCGCGATACGGCCCGCCGCGGTCGCCTCCTTCCGGGCGAGCTCGAGCGCCCACCTCATCCGTTCGGGGTCCGCGCCCACCGCGAAGGTCACTCGCTCGGCCAGGCTCGCCGCGAAGGCGATCATCTTCCGGCCGGACACCGCGATGTCGAGCGCCACCTTCGGCTGTGTCGCGCCGCGCAGCCAGCGGATGCGGCTCTCGAAGCCGTCGCAGTCGACGGTGCCCTGGGAGAGGTAGGTCTGGAGGTCGGACACCCGCGCGAAGAAGTCGGCGACTGGCATGGGCAGACGTCCGAGGTGGAACAGCGCCGTGTCGCCCCGTCCTATCCCCAGCACCATGCGGCCGCCCGAGGACTCCTGCACCGTGGCAGCCGCGGTGGCGAGCGCGGCGGGGTGGCGGGTGTGGGCGTTGGTAACGCCGGTAGCGAACTGGATCCGCTCCGTCGCCGCCGCCCCGAGCGCGATCGCGACGAACGGATCCGGGCAGAGGTTCTGCGAGTCGGTCAGCGTCACCCCGTCCCAGCCGGCGTCCTCGGCCCTACGGGCGACCTCGCCGAAGCCGGTCGCGGTGGGCACCCTCGATATCCAGAGCTCCATGCCTTCACTATGGGTCCCCGCCGCCGGTGACCGCATCTGTCACCTCTGCAAGAGGTAGCGGCGCCCGGGGTGCGCTCAGATGCCGACGAGAAGTGTCACGACACCGATGAGGTACAGAGCGGAGATGGCTAATCCCTCGAAGCCGATTCCCTTCCGTTGCCGGGACAGCAGGCCCGCCGTCAACACGGCGGTGAGAGCCATAGTGAGGCCAAGCACGAAAGTCGTCTCGGCGGTTATCGCGTGATACAGGGAGCCGCCACGAAATAGGGCGTCCCCTGCCGGGATCATCAGCACGTCGAAAGCGTTGCCGCCGATGATGTTCGCGACCCCGAGGGTGGGAGAACCCATGCGTACGGCGGCGAGCAGCACCACGAGTTCCGGGAGCGATGACACCACGCCGGTGAGCAAGGTGCCGACCTCGCTGCTCGTGAAGCCGGTCTCGTCGGCGATGGATAGCCCCGCCCGGCCAAGGGTCCATCCCGCGATGGCCATGACGGCTGCAAAGAACCCGAATCGCATCCATAGCGCGGCCAGTCGCTCGCCCGGTGGCGGCGCCTCGGGCTTGTCCACCCTCGTCTGCCGCGTGTGTTCCGGCAGCCACATCGGTGAGCGGTGCGCTTGCCTCGATACCCGCATGCCGTAGAGGTAGGCCAAGACGAGCACGGCTGAGACCGGATGGATGCCCGCGACCGCCACCTCAGGTCCGGCAGTGGCCATCGACACAAGGGCGAGCAGCGTCAACAGCAGCGCGGCCTGCAAGAGGTTGGGCAACGAGGCCGCGGTGTGCTCGAGGTTGACGCGGCGGAGGGCGATGTCTGCGATGGGGATGAAGCTCGTCTGGACGGCGATGCCACCCAGGGCATTGCTGAGCGCGAAGCCACCGTCCCCCGCCAGTGCACCGACGCCGGTGGTGACGAGGCCTGGAGTCGACGTAGCTGCACCGAGGAGCAGCGCCCCGGCCACTGCTTCGCCCATCCCGGTGCGATCGGCGAGGCGATCCGCTACCCGTGCAAACGGCGGCCCCACTACGGCGATGAGCGTCGCGGCAGCCACCACCGCGAGCACCGCCGGCGCGATCGACCAAGCCTCCACTCAGCACCCTTGCATGGGCAATGTCACTGAGCAACCCCTACCCGAACGAGTCAGCGCTGTGCCGTACGCCCGGTAGTTCGATAACCTAACCACCTATGGCAGACGTGCATGTGAAGACGACGGCAGGCGAGCTGCGGGGAGCCGACCTCGACGGCATCAAAGCGTTCAAGTCGGTGCCGTACGCGGCGCCGCCGGTGGGACCAAACCGATGGCGTCCGCCGCAGCCGGTCGAGCCGTGGACGGGCGTGCGCGACGCGCTGGAGCTTCCGCCGTCGTGCCCCCAACCCACCCGCCGGCCCGCGGGGTGGTCGCAGGAGCAGGCGACGTCGGAAGACTGCCTCTACCTCAACGTGTGGACGCCGGGTGTCGACGACGGCGCCGCCCGCCCGGTGATGGTGTGGATCCACGGCGGCGGCTACACGATTGGTTCGGGCTCATGGCCGCTGTACGACGGCACCGCGCTGGCGCGCCGCGGCGACGCGGTCGTCGTCACGGTCAACCATCGCCTCGGGCCGCTTGGCTACCTCCACCTCGGCGAGCTGGCAGGGGACGAGTACGCGTCATCGGGCAATAACGGACAGCTCGACCTGGTCGCCGTCCTCGAGTGGGTGCGCGACAACATCACCACCTTCGGGGGCGACCCCGGGAACGTGACCGTGTTCGGCGAGTCGGGCGGCGGCGCCAAGATCAGCACGCTGCTTGCCATGCCGGTTGCGCGCGGCCTCTTCCACCGCGCCGCGATCCAGAGCGGTCCGGGGGTTCGGGTCGGTTCGGTTGAGGGCGGCACCAAGGCGGCCCGCGGCCTCCTCGACACGCTCGGCATCGCCGAGGCCAACATCGAGGAGCTGTGGTCAGTGCCGCCCGACAAGCTGCTCGAGGCGGGCACGCGAAGCGGCTTCCGTCCCGTGCTCGACGGTCTCGCCGTGACCGCCCACCCGGTGGAGGCGCTGGCCGACGGCACCGCCATCGACGTTCCGGTGCTGATCGGCTGCAATCGCGACGAGAGCGCGGGCGCCCTCCCCGCCGAGCTCGACGAAGCAGGCCTGCGGGAGCGGCTCGCCACCTTCGGCGCGGAGAGCGTGGACGAGATCCTCGCCGTCTACCAGCAGACCTATCCCGACTCACCGCCGGTCGACATCCTCAGCTACGTGCTCACCGACTCGCGCATGCGGGCCGGCTCGATCCGGATCGCGGACGCCAAGGCGCAGGGCACCGCGTCACCCGTGTTCATGTACTTCTTCACCTACCAGATGGCAGGCCGCGCCGGACACGGCTACGAGATCCAGTTCGTCTTCGACAACGTGCGTCAACCGGTCACCCGCCCGTCCGCATCCCGCCAACAGCTCGCGGATGCCATGAGCGAGGCGTGGATCGCGTTCGCCCGCGACGGCGACCCCGGCCACATGGGCCTGCCCAAGTGGTCCGCCTACTCGCCGCCCGAGCGGGCGACGATGATCTTCGGACGGGGCGAGTGCACCGTGGCCCACGACCCCGACGCGCCGACGCGGGAACTCTGGGCCCGCCGCCGCTGACGCAACCGCCAAAGAGGGCCCTCAGCCCGTTCTGGCAGCGAGATCCCGCCGGATTAGGCGGGATCTCGGTGCCAGAACGAGGGTCAACGAGACGACGTTGGGGGCAACGGGTCCGGGCGGGCGGCCCAGCTGAAGGCGGCGAACACCAGGGCCGCGACGCCTATCAACACCGCCAGCTGCAACGCGGGCGCCAGGTAGGCCCGCTCGTCCCAAGTGACGAGCTCGACCACCGCGGAGGCAACAACGAGCAGGGCCGACACGACTCCGCCCGCGGTGAGGGGCAGGAGGCATCCGCGCCTCTCGGTTCCGTCCGGCTCCTCCCACGACCCCATGCTCCTGTGATAACAGCCGACGGGCGCGCGGTTCCTGTGATTTTCGCGGCTACCCGACCGAGACCGGGGGCAGTTAGCTACGAACGGCTCAAGGGCCGCCGTCGTACGGTTCGTACTGCTCGTAGCGATCTTCGGCGTCATCCGCCGTCGACCGGGCCCGGTTGATCGGGTCGGTGATCACGTTGTCGGAGGCGGGGTCGACGTTCCCGCCCGGCGTGGCGGGCTCCGCATCGGGCTCGCCGTCTGAGCACGCACCCAGCGCGAGGGCAAGAGTGATCACCAGCGAAGCCGGGACACGACGCATGCTCTTCTATCGGCAGGGCAGCACCTAATCCCGAGCCCTGGCGTTGCCTCAGGTCGTGCGCGGAACAGCCGATCTGAGCAGCTGGCATGACTGGCAGAACTTGATGCGGCCCCCTTCTCCTGCGCTTGTTCGGCTCCTCGACGCCGCCGAGGGGTCTGGACTGGTGCGGGTCGGCGGCGGTTGCGTGGCGTTGACAGCTCTCCTGGGTGTCGCTGACTACAAGACGGGCGTCGACGTCTCCTTCGCCTTCCTGTACCTCGTGCCGGTTGTCCTCGCCGCTGCCGTTCTGGGCCCACGGATGAGCGGGGCAGTCAGCGCGCTGGCCGCCGGAGCCTGGCTGGCCGCGGACGCCGCCGCCCGGAATGGCGTGTACTCGAGTGGCCTGGTGCCGGTGTGGAACGGGTCCACGCGGTTCCTCATCTTCTGTCTGGTCGCCGGCCTCGTCGCCTCGCTGCGACGGATGGCGGCGCACGAGCGCGCCATGTCCCGTCTCGACCTACTGAGCGGGCTTCCCAACAGTCGGGGGTTCCGGGAGAAGGCGACGGTGGAGCTCGCCAGGGCACGACGTACCGGCCGCCCACTGTCGGTCGCCTACATCGACATCGACGACTTCAAGACCGTGAACGACACGCTCGGCCACACTGAAGGCGACCGGGTTATCACCCATACCGGCACGGTCATTGCGCGGCTGCTGAGGAACATCGACAACGCCGCACGCCTCGGCGGCGATGAGTTCGCGGTCCTGCTCCCCGAGACCGATCGGAGCGGAGCCGAAGCCGTCATGGGCCGTCTCCACGACACGCTCGAGGGTATGGCACGGGAAAAGGGCTGGCCGATCGGGTTCAGCATGGGAGTGGTGACCTTCCCGGCAACGCCGCCATCGGTCGACGCGGCCATCGCGCGAGTCGACGCCCTCATGTACGAAGCGAAGCGAGCAGGCAAGCATCGTGTGCGCTACGAGACCGAGCCTTGGGAACCGGTAACCGCGGCCAGGCCCGGTAGTCACGTGGCCTTGCTGGCTCCCAGGAACACCGGGACTCCCCGCGGCGGCGAACGCAAGCCGCACGCCGCAACAGACCTCGGCTAGATCGTGACTCCCCAGATGCCTCTGGCGGCATTGAACGGGTCGGGCTTGTAGATCAAGAAGTACCGGCCTTTGACGTCGCCTACCTCCCACACCACGTCGCCCGACACGCTGCCGCCCTCGACGAGGTCACCCGATCCGAGCTGCTCTTCCGTGACGAAAGTGGGATCGATGACTTGGCCGTTCGGCGTCTGCAGCTTCCAGTCGAAGGTGTTGTAGCTCTGGGACCGGTCGTCGCGGTTCTCGATCGTCACGTTGGCAACGAGATACCCGTCGGTCTCGAAGTCACTGATCTGCGCGCGGTACTCGGCGGAATTCACCGTCGCGGTGTAGCCCGCGAGTTGCACGCTGCCACCGAGCTGGGCCTGCTGATCCTCCTCCTGGGCGTCAGGCCGGTCGGGGTCGAACGGCGCGGTCTCGGCGTCGATCGCGTCGCCCAGTTCGTCGGTCGCGCGGTTGAACACCGTGACGGCCAGGATGACGAAGCCGACGAACAGCACAATCGCGATCCCACCAACGATCAGGAACGCCTTCAGACAGCCGCTCATGCCTGTCGATGCGGCCGGCGGCGGCTGGGTCGGTGCGGTTGTGGCCGCCGCTGCCGGTCGGCTCTCGGGTGGGTACCAGTTCCCGTCGGAGGCCTTCCAGTAGCCCGGCTGGGGCGGCTCGTCACCACCCGGCGGAGGCGGACTGGGGGGCGGAGGAGCGTCGCTCACTGTGTTCTCCTCTCACTTCTCGGTCGAGGCAATTGCCGCGAACCGTCACCGATCCTCGCGCGAGGGCGAAGCCCTAGAGCGCCACCAACCTTCAGACCCTCCCGCTTCCGACCGATTGGGGAGGTGTGTCAGGTATTGGGCGCTCGACGCCCCGGCGCGTCCCGCCCGTCCTCCGCGCCGCACTCGCGATGATCGTCGTCGCCACCCTCGTGGGCTGCGGTACAGCGGACGAGGTCACCACGGCCGCCACGTCAACTTCGGCCCCTCGCGTGGCTACCACCTCTCTCCATGCCCCGGCCGAGGCGCGATCCGAGCCGGTGGCGCTGCCCGACGGCGACGACACGACCATCTCCCGCGTGATCGACGGAGACACCGTCGTTGTCGAAGGCGGCACGCGCGTGCGGCTCATCGGCATCGACACGCCGGAGACGAAGGATCCCCGAAAGCCGGTGCAGTGCTTCGGGCAGGAAGCTTCCGCGCACGCAGAGTCGCTCATCCCGGCAGGCACGTCGATCCGGCTCGTCTACGACGTCGAGCGTGCCGACCGGTACGGCCGAACGCTGGCATACCTCTACCGCGCGTCCGACGGTCTCTTCATCAACGCCGCTCTCGTGCGCGACGGCTACGCCCAGGTGGCGACCTATCCGCCCAACGTCGCTCACACCGACACCTTCGTCGAGCTTCAACAGCAGGCGCGCGCCGCGGGACTCGGCCTCTGGTCGGCCTGCGGGGACAGCGCCGCGTCCGCGACAACGTCCCCACTCGCGACGACAGACGACACCACCGTCCAGGAAGGCGCGGAGTGCCACCCTGCCTATCCCGACGTGTGCATCCCTTCGCCTCCACCCGATCTCAACTGCGCCGACGTCCCCCACCGCAACATCCGCGTGGTCGAACACCCCGACCCCCACCGCCTCGACGGCAACCACGACGGCGTCGGCTGCGAGTCCTAAGACGGCGCGGCCGGTCGTGCGCGAACATCAGCGCGTGCCAGCAACCAGGCGGTTCACGACCACGTTGACCACCGACGGCCAGCGCCGTCTGATCGCTCCAGTCCCGTTCAATCCCGACGACGTGTGGGGCCCGAAGCCGAAGCACCACGTGACCGGCACGGTCGCCGGCCACAAGATCCGCGCCGCCATCGCGGCGGTGGGCGACGGACATGGCATCGCGCTAACACCGGCCTGGCTCCGCGAGTGCGCGGTGGAAAATGGTCAGAAGGTCAAGGTGGAGCTGACAGCGGAAGGGCCCCAGCGCGACGACCTCGCGCCGGACGTGGCGGCTGCCCTCGAGGCTGAGCCTGAGGCAGGCGCGTTCTTCGATGCGCTCGCCCAGTTCTACCGCCGCGCCTACCTGCGGTGGATCGACGCCACCAAACGCCGCCCCGAAGAACGGGCCGCCCGCATCGCCGAGATGGTCGATCTCTGCAAGGCGGGCATCAAGCAGCGGCCCCGACCTACGTCTGAGTGAGCTCCATCAGTAACTCCGCGTACTGGAGCAGGTGACGGTTGCCGAGAAAGTTGTCGCGGACCCGTTCCTTCCCGGCTTCTCCCATCGACAACGCCCGCGCCGGATCGGCAAGCAGTTCGCCCAGCGCGCTTCCCAACGCGGCGCCGTCGGTGGGCTCGATGAGGATGCCGGTCACGCCGTCGACCACCTGATCCTGGATACCCCCGACCCGGCTCGCCACCACCGGCCTGCCCTTCCACATCGCCTCCGACACGGTCAAGCCGAACCCCTCCTCGAGGCTCTTCTGCACGACCACGGCCGCATGGCGCTGGAGCGCGTTCACCATCACGGCGTTCTCCTCGCTGTCGGCCATCGGCAGGCAGGCGAGCACGATCCGCGAGCGGCACTCATGCCTGAGCTCACGCCACTGGGCGATGCAGTCGTCGAGCACCTCGGCGGCCTCCGGATCATCGGCGACGCCGCTCACGTTGGGACCGGCGAGGACGAGTTGGGCGTCGATGCCATCCTCGACGTGGTCGGCGAAGGCGTGCATCACACCTGCCATGTCCTTGAGGGGATCCCACCGGGAGACCTGCACGACCATCGGAACGTCCGGACCTGCCATCGGACCGGCGGCAACCACGTCGGCCACGTGGTCGACGCGGCGGGGCGTCCCGTCGGAACGCTCGAACGTGGGGCCCCTTACCTCCGCCACCCGGAGGACGCCGATGTGGCCGAGGATGTCGCGTACCTGGCGCTCGGTGAGGGCGCGGTTCTTGGGACTGAGCGGGTCGATCGACGGCGCGATGAGCGCGGTCCGGTCCCTGAACGCGGACGGCACGTAGGCGGCTCGGCTGAAAACGAAGCGATGAGCCGCGTCGACCGGCGCGAGAAACTTCCACGCCCGCTCCGTCCATTCGTTGCTGTGCTCGGTGCCGATGTGGCAGCGCCAGACGACAGTGAGGCCATGGTGAACGAGCATCGGCACCAACCAGGCCGTCTGCGGATCGTGGCATATGGCGACGTCACCCGGCCGTACCAAGGCCCGCATCTCGTCGAAGTTGGCCCGGCTCACGTGTTCCACGTGGTCTCGCTCGGCCGCGCCGAGATCACCCGGCGAACCCGGGCGGCCGTGGATGCCGTGGTGCACGCGCTTGGTGATCTCGAAGAAGTGGTGGTCGCCACCGATCACGAGCCAGCGGACGTCGATTCCCGCTCCTCGTCCGTACGCGAGCAACGGGTGGAGCATCTCGGCCACGCCGCCGCCTGACGCGGTAGAACTCAGATTCCACACCACTCGCCCGTCGAGGCTCTTCCTGACCTGCCCGGCGACGGAGACCAACTCGCCGACCTTCTCGTCGTTGAGAACTTTGGCGAGCCGCTCGACCGGCACCGTCGCCAGGTTGACCTCGGTGGGCGAGATGGACTGCGTCACGCTGTCGAAGCTACCCGTGACGCGGAGCGGTAACCGGCGGGGACGGGACCGAAGCGAGCGCTCAGTGGTTGCGCAGCGCGTCCACCAGCTCGCGCTTGTTCATCTTCGACCGGCCGTCGATGCCGACGTCCTTGGCCTTCTCGTAGAGGTCGTCCTTCGACCACTTCTCGTACTTGCTCGACGTGCCGCCCGCGCGGCCGGTTTCAGAACGCCCCCGGTTCGCCGAGCTGTTCGCGATGCGGGCGGCCTTCTCTTTGCTCATCCCGTCGTCGCGCAGAGCTTCGTACTGCTCCTCGTCCTTGATACTTCTCGACGGCATCTCTCGCCTCCTAGCTCGGAGTCGGTCTCTAGGGTCTGTCCTGGTCAGGTTGACTTCGACTTCGCCATCTCATGCATGTTGGCGATGGCCTGCTCTGGGCTCTGCTCATTGGCTTCCGCCGCCGACTCGATCTCGCTCCAGAGGATGTTGCGATCGTCGTCGTGACGGTCCTCCGGCCTGCCGCATCCACAATTCGCACACATGGAAGTCTCCTCACGCTTGTCGTTGGGACTTGCAAGAGAGGGTTTTCCCACCACGGCCGCGACCTACACTTGTCCACCGGTCTTCGCCGCTACACCGATCGGTACGCTGCCCTCACCTATGGCAGCCCATCCGGACGAACCGACCGGCGTCGACGGCGTCGTGCTGGCCGGCGGAGTCGGCCGCCGCTTCGGCCGGCCGAAGGCGGGCGTACATCTCGGGGAAACAACGTTGGTGGCGCGTGCCGTGAGCGCGCTGGCCGCGCACTGCGACCACGTCGTCGTCGTCGCCAGGCACGACACGCCGCTCCCCGACGTCGCGGTTCCGATCGTCCACGACGCGCCGGGGCCTCAGTCGGCCCTCGCCGGCATCCTCGCCGGGCTCCGCGCGGTGGACGCGCCGCTCGTCGCCGTCCTCGGCTGTGATGTGCTGGCTGCTCCTGGCCTGCTCGATCGGATCCTCGGAAAGTCGGGACAGGAGACCCGAGTCGCCCTCGACGACCACGGGCTCCAACCGTTGTGCGGCCGCTACCACCGCCTCGACGCGATCACCGTCGCCGAGACCATGATCGGTGAAGGGCAGCTCCGGCTGCGCCCCTTCGCAGAAGCCCTTGCCGCCGTACCCGTCCGCGCCCACGAAGGAGAGCTCCGCAACGTGAACACCTGGATCGACGGACTAGCCGCTTCCCTCGACGTGCCCGCCCCTTCGCCCGAGGTGGTCGAAGCGATCCTCGACCTCACTCGCATCGTCGCCCACGGCACCGAACGACAAAACGGCCCGGTCGCCAGCTTCCTCGCCGGCTACCTCGCGGCCGCCTCGTCGTCCGACACCGACCGCCTGGTCGCGATAAGAGAGGTGACGGCCGCCGCCGAATCGTTGATCCGCGGTCAATGAGACGTGGGAGACGACAGGCGGCTGAGGCTCGAGTAGACGTTCATGGTCTCGCGGCGCAAGAACCCGTCCAGCGCCCTACCACGACGGTCGCGCTGCACTGGGCCCGCCTGCCCACCTTCGCCCTAGTTGGTGGCGTCTTTGATCTTGTCGGCGACCTTGTCGACGGTTTCTTTCGCCTTGGCCTTGGCCCGGTCGACCTTGCCCTCGTTCTCGAGGTCCTGGTTGTCGGTGGCCTCGCCCACGCCTTCCTTCACTCGGCCCTTAACTTCGTCAAACTTTTCACCCATGAGATCCTCCACGTGACTTGGGATTGCGTGCCGTCTACGTACCCCGAGGACGCGATCGCAACCCGATGACAGCGGGCGGCATGGACGATGCCCGCCCGGAGACCGTTCTGGCCGCGGAATCCCGCCAGAATTGGCGGGATTCCGCGGCCAGAACGCGTCGGGGGCAGCGTCAGACGATCAGGACAACAAGCAGGATGATGAGCAGAATGCCCCCAAGCCCGATGCCTGGTGTCCGGTAGGCGCCTCCGCCGTAGCCGAAAGCGCCGAGGAGTACGGCGACGAGTAGAACGATGAGCACTATTTCGAGTACACCCATGGGTGCATCTGTTCCCCCTGCTCGTGGCGCTAAACCGTGGCGGAGCCGCAAGGAGCGGGCCGGTCGCGGCGATCCACTCGCCGGATCCACTTGTGGAGCTCCATGGCCACGAGGATGCTGGCCGCCACCGCGACGATGCGGAGCCATGCACCAAGCTCGATCGGCTCGACGCGCAACACGTACTGGGTCGCCGGAAGGTAGAGGGCGGCTATGTGAACGCCGAGCGCGGCGAGCGTCGCGAAGAACAGGAAGCGGTTCGAGAGCGGGCTGCGCCGCAGAACCGACTCCGTCTCGGAGCGAGCGTTCCCGGCTTGGAACACTTGATAGACGACCATGGTCGTGAGCGCGACCGTCTGGGCCCGCATGAGCGACCCGCTGGCGGTGAGCTCCCACCGGAACATGAGGAGCATCCCGGCTCCCATCACCACACCGGCCAAGCCGACCCGCTCCCACATGAGTCGATCGAGCACACTTCCACCTCGCCGCCGCGGCGGCCGCCCGAGCACCCCCTTCTCCGCCGGCTCGAACGCGAGAGCCACGTCCTGGAGTCCGTTGGTGACCAGGTTCAACCACAGCAGCTGCGCGGGCAGAAGGATGAGGGGCCACTGCAACCAGACCGCAACGAGGATCGCGGTGACCTCGGCAGCGCCGGTGGAGACGAGGAAGAAGGTCACCTTGCGGATGTTGTCGAAGGTGACGCGTCCCTCCTCGACGGCGGCGGTGATCGACACGAAGTTGTCGTCGGCCAGCACCATCTCGGACGCTTCGCGGGCGACATCGGTGCCGCGGGCGCCCATGGCCACGCCGATCTCGGCGGCCCTCAGAGCCGGGGCGTCGTTGACGCCGTCGCCGGTGACGGCGACGACCTCGCCGTTGGTCTGGAGCGCCCGGACGATGCGCAGCTTGTCCTCTGGCGACACCCGAGCGAACACCGACGTGTTCGCGACGCAGCGGGCAAAATCGCAATCGTCGTATGCCGCGAGCTCCGCGCCCGTCACGGTGAGGTTGGCATCCTTCGCATCCTTCGCATCCTTCGCATCCTTCGCTTCCGTCGCTTCGTTCGCCTCCGAGCTGCCCGCGATGATCCCGAGTTGTTCGGCGATGGCTCGGGCGGTCTCGGCATGGTCGCCGGTGATCATCACCACCCTGATGCCAGCGTCCTGACACGCCCCGATCGCCTCCCGCACGCCCGCGCGCGGCGGGTCACTCATCGCCTGCAGTCCCAGGAGCACTAGTTCGGCGGGCTCGGCGACCAGCTCTGCATGACTGGGGACGCGATCAGGCAGAGGCCGGTAGGCGAAAGCAAGGACTCTCCTCCCCCGGGCGGCGAGTGAGCCGGCCGCCTGGGTTGCCGCCGCCACGTCAACGGGAACGGCGCCGGCGTCGGTAAGCATCTCCGAGCACATGGCGAGGACGCGTTCGGGGGCACCCTTCACGAAGACGACGTGTCGCTCGTGCCGGCGCCGCACACTCGCGGAGTACTGAGCAGACGGCTCGAACGGGATCTCCACGACGACCGGGTAACCGTTACGGACGTCGCTGGGATCCATGCCGGCGGTGTGGGCCGCGAGCAAGAGCGCGACCTCCGTCGGGTCGCCCGAGCCCACCATCTCGTCGTCCGACCAGTAGAGGCTGGCCTCGTTGGCGAGCATGCCGGTGAGGAGCGTAAGGTGAAGTCCCTGGCCCTCCTCGACTGCCGCCGGCTCGTCGGCTTCGAGAAACTCGCCGTCAGGCACCCCTCCCGCGAGGACGAACTCATGTCCGGGGGTCCAGATCTCCTGCACGACCATGCGGTTCTCGGTGAGGGTCCCCGTCTTGTCCGAACCGATCACGGTCGTACTACCGAGCGTCTCGACCGCCGGCAAGCGCCGGACGATCGCGTTGCGTCGTGCCATCCGGCGAACGCCCACGGCCAGAGTGATCGTCACCGCGACGGGGAGTCCTTCGGGCACTGCCGACACCGCCAGTGCTACCGCCACAAGGAACATGTCCTTGGCCGGCTCCCCCACCGCCACTCCGCTCGCGAACGCCACCGCTGCAGCCACTCCAACCGCCACACCGACGAACCGCGCAAAGTGGTCCATACGTCGCTGGAGTGGTGTCGCCGCAACCTCTTCGCCCCGCATGAGACCGGCAATGGCGCCGAGCTCGGTGCCGGCGCCCGTGGCGACGACCACACCAACCCCGCGGCCACTCGTGACAGTTGCGCCGGTGTGCGCCATGCACGACCGATCCGCGACGGGAGTGGCCGGCGCGACGGGTTCGACCTGCTTCTGCACTGCCAGCGACTCGCCGGTGAGCAGCGACTCGTCAACCTGCAGGCTGGAGGCGACGACAAGTCGTACGTCGGCCGGAATCCTCATGCCTGACTCCAGCAAGACCCGGTCGCCCGGCACGAGCTCCCGACTGTCGACCTCTCGATCGAGGCCATCACGGACAACTCGAGCACGGGGCACTACCAGCTTCATCAAGGCGCGCACCGCGCCTTCGGCCCGCCGCTCCTGGGTAAAGCCGATGGCGGCGTTGAGGGCTAACACCGCGGCGATCACTGCCGCGTCGAGGTACTCGCCGACCAACACAGTCACCGCCAGGGCGACCAGAAGGATGAAAATCAATGGGCTGCGGAACTGCCGGAGCGCGACAACCACGAGCGGCGCGGGCGGCTCCTCCTCGAGACGGTTCGCACCGTAACGGCGAAGGCGGGCCTCGGCCTCTGGCTGGGTGAGCCCGTGACCCGTCGTCTCGAGCAGTCGCTCGACTTCGTAGGCCGGCAGCGAGTGCCATGCGTCGCTCGCGTCGGTGCCGGACGGCGCCCGGGCGGGCAGTCGCACCGCGCTCCTCACGGCTCAGCTCCTCTTCTTTGCTCCCATACCCCCACGAACGCGCCTCCCGCGTCCGTCGGTAGCCTCAGAACAGCAGCTCGCACTGCGATCCAACCAGGGTCGATGGTCCCCAAAGGAGGGCTCGATGACCTTCTCCCCCGTCCGCCTCAACCACGCGGTCCTGTTCGTTGGCGACGTCGAGCGGTCGGTGCGCTTCTACACCGAGACCTTCGGCATGGAGGTCATCGCCCGCGAACCTCAGGCCAATGCCGCGTTCCTCCGTCTGCCCCGTTCGGGCAATCACCACGATCTCGGCTTGTTCGGCCTCGGCGCTTCGGCCGCACCGAAGAGCCGGGGCATCGGTCTCTACCACCTGGCCTGGCAGCTCGACACCATCGACGAGCTAGCCCAGGCGCGCCAGACCTTGGCCGACGCCGGTGCGTTGAGCGGCGAGTCCGACCACGGCGCCACGAAGAGCCTCTACGGCGCCGACCCCGACGGCAACGAGTTCGAGGTCATGTGGATGCTTCCCCGCGATGCCTGGGGTGACTTCGAGAACGCCGCGCCGATCGAACACCTCGACCTCCAAGCGGAGATCGACCGGTGGACGGGAGTCAGCACCGCGCGCGAGTGAGTCAGCGGGCAGCGCGCCGGCGGGGCCCCTTGCCCCGGTTGCGGGCATGAGGAGGCGAGCCAGGGCGGCGGGTCGAAGGAACGTGGCCGCGTGGCGCGCCACCTTCGATCGGCATGCTCAGCGACTTCTGGAGCTGGCGCGCCTTGGCGGTGTCGGTGTCGGTAACGAACGACACGACGACGCCCGAAGCGCCGGCTCGGCCGGTGCGGCCCGAGCGGTGCAGGTAGTCCTTGTGGTCGCCCGCGAGATCGAAGTGCACGACGCAGCCGACGTTGTCGACATGGATGCCCCGCGCCGCGACGTCAGTGGCCACGAGCGCCTGAACTCGTCCGGAGGAGAACGCGGCGAGGGCGCGGTCGCGCTGGGACTGCGAGCGGCCCCCGTGGATCGCCACCGCAGCGACGCCGGCCCGTTCCAGCTGGCCGGCGACACGGTCGGCGCCGTGCTTCGTCCGGCAGAACACGAGCGTGGTGCCGTGGGCTGCGACGAGCTCGGCCGTCATCTTGACCCGACGCTCGCGCTGGGCTTCGACGAACCGGTGGCTCGTGCGGTCGACGTGGGTGGGGTCGACAGGAACGTCGAACCGCTGCGGGTTCCGCTGGTACCGCTTGATGAGGACATCGACGTCGCCGTCGAGGGTGGCCGAGAACAGCAGGGTCTGCCGGTCGGGACGCACCTGGTCGAGGATCCGCTTGACCTCGGGCAGGAAGCCCATGTCGGCCATGCGATCGGCCTCGTCGATAACGACGATCTCGACCTCGTCGAGGATGAGGTTGCCGCGCCGCACGAGGTCGGCGAGACGGCCGGGACACGCGACCGCGACATCGACGCCGCGGCGGAGGATCTTCAGCTGCGGGGTGAAGCCGACGCCGCCATAGAACACCGCGACGCTGCGTTTGCGTGGCGCGAGCAAGGGGCGGAGCTCGCCGTGGATCTGGGCCGCCAACTCACGGGTGGGCGCAAGGACGAGAGCCCGGGGCCGGGCGACGCGCGCCCGCGTGACGCGGTGCGCGAGGGGGATGCCGAAAGCGAGCGTCTTACCGGAACCGGTCGGCGCACGTCCGCAGACGTCGTCGCCGGCCAGTGCGGGCGGGATCGCCATCGACTGGATAGGGAATGGCGCGGTGATGCCGCGAGTGGTCAGAGAATCGACGATGTCGGCGCTTACGCCGAGGTCGAGGAAGTTGGAAGACAAGCAGTTGCTCCTGAACGTGTGTGCACTGCGCGCGTGTGTCGCGCCGTGGGGATGCGACGGGCCCGATCGGTAGCTCCGGCACGGCGCTGCCGTGTGCTGCGTCGCGGCAGCGGAGCATGGCCGATGGAGAGGGATTCGCCTACGGCCCGCCGGCTCAAGGAGCCAACGCCACCCGGGGTAACCCCGGGGGATGCCGGAAGGGTAGCAGCGATGCGACTCGAATCGGGCAAAGCCCCCGCTGGGAGGGAACGAGGACGGGTCGGTCGGTGACTCAGCGGGGCGCGTACATGATGATGGCGACGCCGAGGAGGCACACCGCCGCGCCGGCAAGGTCGAAGCGGTCGGGCCGGAACCCGTCGGCGACGACGCCCCACGTGAGTGAGCCGGCGACGAAGACCCCGCCGTACGCGGCTAGGACCCGGCCGAAGTTGTTGTCGAGCTGAAAGGTGGCAACGAAGCCGTAGGCGCCGAGCGCGAGGACACCCGCGCCCATCCAGGCGATGCCGCGGCTCTCGCGCACGCCCTGCCAGACGAGCCAGGCGCCTCCGATCTCGGCAAGGCCGGCCAACGCGAACAACAGCAGTGAGCGCACGACGGACATGGCCCCAACCTAGGGGCGGCGGCAAGCACGGTTGTGTGCCTGTGGCCGTGATCCGAGCTCAGATCAGCCGGATCACGACCACAGGCACACAACGGCCACACCCAGCAAGCGCCTCACCCCGTGACGGCCGGCGCGCCCAAAAGCGCTGGTGCCTCGACGCGGCCCCACCTACCGTCGGCCAGATGTCGGACGGAAGCACCCCACCACTGCAGCAACGCCTTCGGCTCGCACTGCGCGCCGCGATGAAGGATCGCGACGCGACGACGGTCTCCGTGTTGCGGAGCGCCCTCAGCGCGATCGACAACGCGGGCGCGGTCGAGGCTCCGGTCGGAACGGGCATAGGCGACACATCCATCCCAGGCGCCGCCCGCGGGATGGGCGCGACCGAGGTGCCGCGCCGGGAACTCACCGAGGCTGACGTGGCGACGGTGGTGAGCGCAGAGGTCGACGACCTACGGTCCGCCGCCGCGCAGTACCAGAACAACGGCGAGGAAGACCGCGCGCACGTCCTGCTCGCCCAGGCCGCCGTGCTCGACTCCCACCTCGGAGCCGCCTGATCCAGTCGTCAGTCGGCGTCGTCGGCGTTGTCGTCGGCGTTGTCGTCGACGGCCATGGCGAGCACCTGCTCGGGCGAGGCCTCCATGTTGTGGAGGCGCCGGCCGTGCTCCTGGGTGGCGGCCACGACGGCATCCTCGCCCCCGGAGGTCTCCCACCCACACGCGCATCGCACCCGCATCGACTCTCCTCTCAGGCCAGGTTGCGGAACGGCTCGGGAACGTAGCGTCCCAGTGCAACGTGCCACTCATCCGTCAGGGTGGAGCGCACGACATCATCTTCCTTGGCCAGCCAGGCCATGTGCCGGATGGCGTGTTCGAGAACCTGGGACGCGGCGATCGCTGGCGGCGCGTCGCTCGCCGACGACCTCGCCAGGTCGACGCGCTCGACGGGGGTCGAGGCCATGTCACCCACGTCGTCAGCTCCGATCACGACGAAGAAGCTGAGGATGACACCAGCCTCGCCTTGGCGCCATGACGTCGAGTGCACGAGCAGGGGGTCGCCGATCGCATCGGTTGCCAGACGGCGAACCACCTCAACGGGATGCTGGCTCGCTGTCGTCTCTATGTACCACGGCTCGGGGCCGCACGGACCGGTGAGCTCGATCGTTGCGTCCCGCAGCCACAGGACGAAGACTTCGAGCGAGACCGGACCCTCGATATCAATACCCTCGAGGGGATCGCGGAGGGGATCGCCAGCCACCACGTCCCAGACGCTAGCCACGCCAACATCGGTTCCCGCGAACGCGGTCAGCGGAGCGCCGGCAGGGCCCAGGCCGAGTCGGGTTGGAAGGAGCGCCAGTCTCCGATCTCGGCCAGCCACGCGTCCAAGCGGCCGAGGATCTCTTCCCCCGCCGCTCTCGCTTCTGAGGCCTGCTCGTGGGTCAGCCATCCGGCCTCGATGGCCGGCTCGAGCTCGTCTTCGTCCTTCCAGTGGTGGGAGCCGTCAGGGAGGATCACCAGATCGAGGACCAGGTCGACGGTCTCGATGCCGAAGTCGCGGCGGAGCTTGCGGGTCTCGAAGTTCACGTACCAGCTGGCGAACGCGCCGGCGCCGTCCCAGAAGTGCAGCACCGAATAGCACGCGTCGAGCGGTAACACCCGGAGGACTCCGCTGCCCGCCCACACCCGGCGAGCCGAGATGATCGAAGCCGCGAAACGGCGAGCCGGCGGCAGAGAGCGGGGGTCGGACCCGTCGTCGAGGGCCCACCACTGGATCGGTGTGCCCTCGGCGAGCCATCCGACGACGACGTCGCCGCGATCTTCGACGACGGTCTGGGGGAGCCGGGCCAGCACATCGCCGTCGGGACGTACGAGGCGCACCTCCATGTGCTCACCCGGGGACCACTCTCTTGCCATCCAACCGGACTCTAGGACGGCCAGTCCGGCGCCTCTAGGTCGAGGATGAGGCCCATGGCGACGACATCCCAGAGCGCGCCGCTGTGCCGTCGGTAGTGCCTCCTCAGTCTCCCCTCCTCTATGAATCCCGCCCAGGTGTAGAGGCGGCGGGCCCGATCGTTGTGGGGCCACATCTCGAGGGCGACCTTGTGGCAGCCCTGGGCCCGAGCCCAGTCGATCCCCGCGGTGACGAGGGCCCGCCCGACACCCTTCCCGCGATAGCCGTCGGCCACCGCCATGCCGAGGTGCGCGAGACCGGCGTCGTCGCTCATGAAGAGGCCGCCGATGATCCGTTGGTCTGCCTCGGCGACGAACCACGTCGAGTTCGGGGCGCCCACCCCCGAGATGAACCGTTCCGCCCAGTCGTCGCGCAGTGGCAGTTCGGTGCCGATCCACTCGCCTTCCGCCGCCACCGCCGCCCAGAGATCGCGCACGTCGTAGGCATCGCTGACCTGGGCTGACCGCACCTCGACCACGACGCCAGTCTGGCCGAGTCCGCGGACGCCGGCGCGGGTGTTCGGTGCGGCCGCGGTGTGACTGCGAGACTCAGGCCATGTCCCAAGTTGTGCGTCCGCGGATGAGAGGGTTCATCGGGCTCGACTCGCACCCGACGGGGTGCGCCCGGCAGGTGCAGGAGCTGGTCGCCCAGGTCGGTGCAGATGGCAAACGAGAGCTCGATAGCGGGCCGGTGGTGGTGGTCGGCTCCAGCGGCGGGTACGGGCTTCCTGCCGCGGCCGTGGCGGCGTTCCGCTATGGCGCTCCCGTCGTGGGGGTGTGCCTCGAGCGACCCGCCCAACGGTCCCGCACCGCGACCGCAGGCTGGTACAACACCCTCGAACTGCATCGCCAAGCGCACGAACGCGGCGCCGACATAGTGAGCTTGAACGTCGACTGCTTCTCCGACGAGGCCAAGGACCGGGTGGTCGAACAGCTCACGCGGCTCGGCCCGCCGTCGCTGCTCGTCTACAGCGTCGCCGCGCCGGTGCGCACCGACCCCACGACCGGGATCACCCACAGGTCGACACTCAAGCCCGTCGGTGAGCCCTTCACAACCAAGACCGTGAAGATCGACACCGGCGAACTCGCCGAGGTGACCCTCGAGCCCGCCACCGAGGAAGAAGTCGACGCGACCGTCCGGGTGATGGGCGGTGACGACTGGGCCAGATGGATCGACGCACTCGACGCCGCGTCGGTGCTCGCAGACGGCTTTCGGACGGTCGCGTTCGACTACGTGGGCCCTGAAGCCACCCATCCGATCTACCGGTCAGGGACGATCGGCCAAGCCAAGGCGCACCTCGAGGAGACCGGCCGCGCGCTCGACAAGTCGCTGGCCACGCGGTCAGGTCGCGCTTGGACATCGGTCAACGCCGCCGCGGTGACGCAGAGCTCGGCCGCCATCCCGGCCGTGCCGTTGTATCTCAGCTTCCTTCTGCCGGTCGCGCGCGCCGCGGGCACCTTCGAGCCTCCCGCAGCCCAGATGCGGCGCCTCTTCGACGACTACCTGAGCCGGCCGGATCCTCCCGTCGATGCCGAGGGTCGGATCCGGCTCGACGACTGGGAGCTTGCCCCCGAGATCCAGGACGAGGTCAACCGGCGCTGGAGCGCGGCCACGAACGAGACGTTCCCGGAGCTCGGCGCATTCGACGACTTCCGCCAGGCATTCCGCCGACTGTTCGGCTTCGACGTTCCCGGCGTGGACTACGAGGCCGCCGTCGACGCCGACCTGCCGTGGCCCACCCGTTGACTCCCGCCCATCTGCTGACAGAACCGTCAGGACGCGGGCTCGTCCGCAGGTTGATCACCGAGTAGGTAACGGGGGCCGCTGCCGCCTTCGGCGGCCTGATCGCCTGGGTTCTGCAGCGCGCACGTTTCGAGGCTGAGGCACCCGCAGCCGATGCACGACGCGAGCCGGTCGCGCAGCAACTCGAGGGCGTGGATGCGCTCGTCGAGCAAAGGCCGCCACCCGTTCGCAATACCGCTCCAGTCCTTCTGGTTCGGCGTGCGGCTGTCAGGTAGCTGGGCTAGCGCGTCAGCGATCTCGGTGAGCGTCAAGCCGACTTGTTGGGCCGCGAGGATGAACGCGACCCGCCGGATCGCGTCGCGCTTGTAGCGCCGTTGTCCACCGTCGGTTCGCGTTGCGGCGAGGAGCCCCTTGGACTCGTAGAACCGCAGGGCACTCGACGCGAGCCCGCTGCGGTCGGCCAACTCGCCGATGGTGATGAGTTCTGCCACAGGAACCTCTTGACTTCAAGTGAACTTGAAGTCTTACGGTAGCGGACAGATCGGACATACACCGGACCGACACACCGGACGGACACCGGTGCACGAGCGAGAGGACGACCGAACCATGCCGGACATCGACGTCGGAAGCATCGACGACCTTCGGGCCAGTGGATGCATCACCGCCAAGGCGGGCAGCCAACCCATCTGTGTGTTCTGGCACGAAGGAAAGGCCTTTGCGGTCGACGACCGATGCCCCCACATGGGATTCCCTCTCCACCGCGGAACGGTCGAGAGCGGCATCGTCACCTGCCACTGGCACCACGCCCGCTTCGACCTCGAGTCGGGCGGCACCCTCGATCCGTTCGCCGACGACGTGCGCGCCTATCCGGTATCGATCGACGGGACCAGAGTCCGCGTTACTGTCGAACCCGACCCCGCACGCGTCGCGCACCTGAAGGAGCGACTCGCCGAGTCCCTCGAGCACGGGTTCGCGCTGGTAGCTGCGAAGTCGGTGCTCGGTCTTCGGGAAGCCGGCCTCGATGACACCGACATCGTGCGGTTGGGCGTCGAGTGGGGCACGGCATACCGCGACAACGGGTGGGGATCCGGCCTCACCGTGCTCGCTGCGATGGCGAACCTTCTACCTCACCTCGACGAGGACACCCGTCCGCTCGCTCTCGTGCACGGACTCGACTTCGTGTCGGGTGACACGCGCGGCCGGCCGCCCCGCTTCCCGCTCCGCCCCCTCGAACGGCAGCCCGAGCCGAGCCGTCTGGCGTCGTGGTACCGGCGGTTCATCGAGACCCGATCGGCCGACGCGGCCGAACGGTCCCTCGTCACGGCGGTAGCGGCAGGCGGCGCTCCGGCGGTGCACGACTCGATGTTCACGGCCGCTACCGATCACGTCTTTCTCGACGAAGGCCACGTGGTCGACTTCACCAACAAGGCGTTCGAGACCGTCGAGCTTCTCGGCGCCGAGACGGCCGAGACGGTGCTGCCGACACTCGTGACGATGACGGCTCGGGCCCAGCGCCACGAGGAGCTGAGCTCGTGGCGCCACCCCCACGACCTGGTCGCGTTGATCGACCAGGCGACCGATGAGCTCACCAAGCTGGTCGCCGCCGGCGAACCGCACCGTGGTCAGTGGACGGCGGTCGGCGACCTCGGCTGGCAACTCCTCGACGACGACCCGGCCGCGGTCATCGAGGCGGTGTGCGGCGCCATCGCAGCAGGTGCCACGCCCGAACAGCTCGGGCGAGCGGTCGCCTTCGCGGCGGCGTTGCGGATAACCCGGTTCCACGTACAGAACGATCACGGCGATTGGAATGTGGTGCACCACGGCTTCACCGCGGCCAACGGGCTGCACCATGCGCTGCAGCGGGGCGAGTCGCCCGACCTGCTGCGCGGTGTGTTCCATGCCGCGATGAAGGTGTACCTCGACAGGTTCCTCAACGTCCCGGCGGCGCGGCTGCCGGATGCCACCACCGGCGATCTCGCTGACCTCCAGGCGTGCTGGGACGAACAGGGCAAGGTCAACGAAGCCGGCGCGATCGTGGCCGGCTACCTGCGGGGCGGAGGGTCGCCCGACCTCGCCGTCGCCGCCCTTGGACGGGCCTTGCTCGCCGAGGACGCCGGGTTCCACTGGTATCAGGTCGTCGAAGCAGGAGTGCGCCAGTTCCACGCATGGCCGGAAGGCAGCGAGGAAGGCATTCTCATCCTCTCCGGCGTGGCGCGCTTCCTCGCCGCTCATACGCCGACGCGCCGCGAGCTCGCCCAAGTCGTCCACATCGCCACTCGGCTCCGTCGAGGAGAAGCGCTCTACGAAGAGGAGTGACCGACGGGGAAGGGTCCCGTGCCGTTATCGACTGAGTGAGCACTCACTCGATGGTGTACGGTCCGGCGGTGGCCTCACCGACCGCCCACCCGGCGACCAACGATCCGGGATCGAAGTCGAGTCGCGCCGCGCCGCTGTCGGCACCCGCGCGACGCGCCGCGATCATCGCGGCCACGATCCCTCTGCTCCGCCAGCACGGTGTCGACATCACGACCCGACGGATCGCGGAGGCGGCCTGCGTGGCCGAGGGCACCATCTTCAACGTCTTCCCCGACAAGGAGACGTTGATCGCGGCCGCCGTCGACGCCGCGCTGGCCCCCGGGGCCACGATCGACCACCTGCGCTCCATCCCCGCGGAGCAGCCACTCGAGGAGCGCCTCGGTCACGCGGTTGCGGCTCTCCAGGCCCACTTCGCGGACATCTGGCGCCTGCTCGCAGCCGTCGCGCCGGGCGGCCAACCCCGCCGCATGCCCGAACGCAGCCAGGCGTTCGTCGACTTCGGCCCCGCGCTCGCAGCGCACCTCGCGCCGGTGGCTCGCAAGCTCCGCCTGTCGCCCGCCGAAGCGGCGCGAGCCCTCCTCGCCCTCACGCTGGGCTGCTCCCACCCCGCCGTCGTCAAGGAACCGCCGCCGCCCGACGACATCGTTTCGCTGTTCCTCAACGGTGTCAGGAAGAAGTCCCGATGACGCGCTTGCTCCGCGCCTACCTGCCACGCGTCGCACCACTGCTTGCCGGCGTGCTCGTGTTCCAGACGGCCCAGGCCCTGTTCACCCTGCTCCTCCCCCGCATCACGGCCCAGATCATCGACGAGGGCGTGATCCCGGGCGACCGGGGTGTGATCTGGGCGACGGGTGCGCTGATGCTGGGCGTCACGCTCGCCCAAGTGGTGTGCATGATCACCGGCGTCTACTTCGCGGCGCGCTCATCAATGGCCCTCGGACGGGAGGTGCGCACCGACCTCTTCCACCGCGTCACAGCGTTCTCCGCCCAGGAAGTCGGGCGCTTCGGCCCGCCGACGCTCATCACGCGCATCACCAACGACGTGCAGCAGGTGCAGATCATGGTGCAGATGGCCTGCATGATGGCCATCGTCGCTCCTATCACCGCCGGCTTCGGTAGCTTCATGGCGATCCGGGAGGACGCCGGCCTCGCCGTTGTCCTGCTCGTGGCCATCCCGATTCTCGTGGTGATCGTGTCGCTGCTCTTGACGAAGCTCCATCCGGTCTTCACCGCGATGCAGGACCGGGTCGACGACGTCAACGGAGTGCTGCGCGAACAGATCACCGGCCTCCGGGTCGTGAGGGCCTTCGTGCGCGAGCCGATCGAACGCGAGCGCTTCGGCGTCGCCAACGCCGGCCTCACCGCGACCGCCCTCACCAGCGGCCGGCTCATCGCGGTGATGTTCCCGCTGATCCTCCTCGTGCAGAACGGCGCCAGCGTCGCGGTCGTCTGGTACGGAGCGTCGCGCATCAACGACGGCACCAGCACGGTCGGATCTCTCGTCGCCTTCCTCGGCTACATCGTCCTCGTCCTGATGTCGGTGATGATGGCGAGCTTCATGGTGATGATGCTGCCGCGGGCTGCCGTGTCGGGACGCCGCATCATGGAGGCACTCGAGACCAAGTCGTCCGTCGTCGCACCTGCGTCCCCCATCGTCGACCTCGCCCGCACCGGGAACCTGGAGGTTCGCGACGTCGTCTTCGGGTACCCCGGCGCCGAAGAACCCGTCGTCCGGGGCGTCTCCTTCGCCGCCGGGCCCGGTCAGACAACCGCGATCATCGGCAGCACGGGCTCGGGCAAGACCACGCTGCTCCACCTGATCCCGCGGCTCTACGACGTCACCGGCGGCGCAGTGTTCATCGATGGAGTCGACGTGCGCGACCTCGCTCTCGACACCCTCTGGTCACGCATCGGGCTGGTGCCGCAAAAGCCGTTCCTGTTCTCGGGGACGATCGCCAGCAACCTCCGATACGGCAACCCCGACGCGACGGAGGCCGAGATGTGGGAGGCGCTCGCGGTGGCACAAGCCGACGACTTCGTCGCGGCCATGGCGGGCGGACTCGAAGCCTCCATCAGCCAGGGAGGAACGAACGTCTCGGGCGGCCAGCGCCAGCGCCTGGCGATCGCCCGAGCGCTCATCCGGAAGCCCGACATCTACCTCTTCGACGACTCGTTCTCGTCCCTCGACCTCACCACCGACGCGAACCTGCGCGCCGCGCTCGTGCCCCACACTGCGAACGCGACCGTCGTGATCGTCGCCCAGCGCGTGTCGACCATCATCGACGCCGACCAGATCCTGGTGCTCGAAGGCGGCCAAGCCGTCGGCCTCGGCACCCACCGCGAGTTGCTGCAGAGCTGTCCCACCTACGTCGAGATCGTCGAATCCCAACGCGCCGTCGAGGAGGCCGTGTGACCACCACCGCCCCCCAACCCGCCTCAGGCGAGCGGGTCGCCTCACGCGACCAGGCGCTCTCCCGCACGCCCTTCACGAGCGGACCGGCCATGGTCACCACCAAGGACGCCAAGGGGACCGCGCGGCGCCTCCTTCAGCGGCTGCGGCCGGAACGAAGCCGCGTCATCACGGTCCTCATCGCGGTGACGGTGAGCGTGTCGTTCACCGTCTACGGTCCGCGCCTGCTCGGCGAGGCGACCGACGTCATCCTCAGCGGCGTCATCGGCGGCGACGGCGTCGACTTCGGAGACCTGACCCGCGTCCTGCTCACCGCGGTGGGCGTATACGTCACCGGTTCGTTGCTCTCCTGGCTCGTCGCCCACCTCATGGCCGGCATCGTCCAGCGGACGATGTCGCGGCTCCGCTCCGACGTCGAGGACAAGGTCCACCGGCTGCCGCTCAGCTACGTCGACCAAACCCCACGAGGCGACCTGCTCAGCCGGGTCACCAACGACATCGACAACATCGCTCAGAGCCTGCAGATGAGCGTCAGCCAGTCCCTCAACCAGTTGCTGATGATCGTCGGCGTCGTGGTGATGATGATGTGGATCTCGCCCGTACTCACGATCTTCGCCGTCCTGCTCATCCCGATATCGCTGCGTCTCGTCAAAGCGATCATGGGCCGGTCACGGGTGCGGTTCATGGGCCAGTGGCGCCACACCGGCGAGCTGAACGCCATCGTGGAGGAGTCCTTCACCGGGCACTCACTCGTCAAGGTGTTCGGCCGCCAGGAGGAGGTGGAGGAACGGTTCTCGGTCGTCAACGACGAGTTGTACGAGGCGAGCTATCGGGCGCAGTTCGTGGTGGGGATCACCCAGCCCATCATGATGTTTCTCGGCAATCTCAACTATCTCGTGGTTGCGGTGGTGGGAAGCATCCGCATAACCGCCGGTGCCATGACCGTCGGCGACCTCCAGGCCTTCATCCAGTATTCGCGGCTCTACACGCAGCCTCTGAGCGCGCTCGCCGGCATGCTCAACATGCTCCAGTCGGGGCTGGCTTCGGCCGAGCGGGTATTCGAACTACTCGATGCACCGGAGGAGAGTGTCGATCCGGCTGATCCGCCCGTGCTCGACAAGGTCGCGGGCCGGGTCACGTTCGAACACGTCGCGTTCTCCTACCACGTCGACCGGCCACTCATCGAAGACCTGTCGCTGGTGGCCGAACCTGGTCAGACCATCGCCATCGTCGGCCCAACCGGCGCGGGCAAGACGACACTCGTCAACCTGGTCATGCGGTTCTACGACGTCGACGCCGGGCGGATCACCCTCGACGGCATCGACATCCGCGACCTCAAGCGTGACCAACTTCGATCCCAACTGGGCATGGTCCTCCAGGACACGTGGCTCTTCGAGGGGACGATCTGGGACAACGTCCGCTACGGCAACCTCGATGCGACCGACGACCAAGTCCTCGAAGCGGCCCGGGCCTCCTACGTCGACCGGTTCGTGCACGCCCTGCCCGACGGCTACGAAACCAAGGTCGACGAGGACGGGGGCAACCTGAGCGCGGGAGAGAAGCAGCTTCTGACGATTGCCCGTGCGTTCCTGAACAATCCCTCGATCCTCATTCTCGACGAGGCAACCAGCTCCGTCGACACCCGCACCGAGATGCTGATCCAGGAAGCCATGGCCGCGCTGCGCTCGCAACGGACGAGCTTCGTCATCGCGCACCGGCTCTCGACGATCCGCGACGCCGACATCATCCTGATGATGGAGGACGGTCGGATCGTCGAACAAGGGTCCCACGACGAGCTCATCGCTGCCCGCGGGGCCTACTTCCAGCTGTACCAGTCGCAGTTCCGCGGGCCGGTGGTCGACACCGATCTGGAAGAAGACGCGCCAGCCAAGCCGATGGGGCCACCGCGCCCGCCGGCCCGACCACCGATGCCGCTGTAGCAAGCTCGACCGGCCGCCGGGTGGCCCGAAGACCTCCCGGCGGCCCAGACCTGAGAACTCAGCCGAGTTCGAAGCGATCGAGGTTCATGACCTTGTCCCACGCGGCCACGAAGTCACGCACGAACTTCTCCTTCGAGTCATCGCAGGAGTAGAACTCGGCGATGCCTCGCAGCTGGGAGTTCGAGCCGAAGACGAGGTCGGCAGCGGTGGCGGTCCATTTGACCTTGCCGGTCGCGCGGTCGCGACCTTCGTAGGTGTTCTCGGCCGAGGCCGACGTCGTCCACTCCGTGCTCATGTCGAGCAGGTTCACGAAATAGTCGTTGGTCAACGTCTCGGGCCGCTCGGTGAAGACCCCGTGGGCCGATTGGGCTGCGTTCGCATTCAGGGCACGCATGCCGCCGACCAGAACCGTCATCTCGGGAGCGGTCAGCGTCAACAGGTTGGCCCGGTCGAGCAGCAGGGTCTCCGGCGGCAGCTTCTCTCCGGGCTGGAGATAGTTGCGGAAGCCGTCGGCCCGTGGCTCGAGCACCGAGAAGGACTCCACGTCGGTCTGGTCCTGCGAGGCATCGGTGCGGCCAGGCGCGAACGGGACCGTGATGTCGTGGCCGGCGTCCTTCGCCGCCTTCTCGACCGCCGCGCACCCACCGAGGACGATCAGGTCAGCGAGCGACACCTGCTTGCTCTTCTGTGACCCGTTGAAGTCCTTCTGGATCTGCTCGAGGGTCTGCAACGCCTGGGCCAGCTCGGCCGGGTCGTTTACTGCCCAGTCCTTCTGCGGCTCGAGGCGAATCCGGGCACCGTTGGCCCCGCCCCGCTTGTCGGTGCCGCGGAAGCTTGCGGCCGATGCCCATGCGGTGGAGACCAGGCGCGAGAGGGACAATCCCGATTCGAGGACCTTGGCCTTCAGGGTGGCGATGTCGTCGTCGCCGATCAGCTCGTGGTCGACATCGGGAACCGGGTCCTGCCACAGCTGCGGTTCCGGCACCCACGGGCCGAGGTAGCGCGAGACCGGGCCCATGTCGCGGTGCAACAGCTTGAACCACGCCTTGGCGAACGCGTCGGCGAGCTGGTCGGGGTTTTCGTGGAAGCGCCTCGCGATCGGCTCGTAGGTCGGATCCATCTTCATGGCGAGGTCGGTCGTAAGCATCATCGGGGCGTGACGCTTCGACGGATCGTGGGCGTCAGGCACGGTGTCCTTCGCCGAAGGATCCGTCGGAGTCCACTGCTGCGCGCCGGCGGGGCTCGTCGTCAGCTCCCACTCGTAGTTGAAAAGGTTGTCGAGGTAGCCGTTGTCCCACTTCGTCGGCTCCTTGGTCCATGCGCCCTCGAGGCCGCTAGTGAGCGTGTCGGCCCCCATGCCGGTGCCGAAGGTGTTCTTCCAACCGATGCCTTGTGCCTCCACCGGGCAACCCTCCGGCTCGGCACCGACGTACTCCTCGCCAACTGCACCGTGGCACTTGCCGAACGTGTGGCCGCCGACGATGAGAGCGACGGTCTCCTCATCGTTCATCGCCATCCGCGCGAACGTTTCACGAATGTCTCGGGCGGCGGCGAGCGGATCCGGGTTGCCGTTGGGGCCCTCCGGGTTGACGTAGATGAGACCCATCTGGACCGCGCCGAACGGACTGGCGAGCTCGCGTTCGCCGCTGTAGCGCTCGTCACCGAGCCACGTGTCCTCGGTGCCCCAGAAGATCTCCTCGGGCTCCCAGATGTCCTCTCGGCCGAAGCCGAAGCCGAACGTCTTGAAGCCCATCGACTCCAGCGCGCAGTTGCCGGCGAACACGAGGAGGTCGGCCCATGAGAGCTTCCGGCCGTACTTCTGCTTGACCGGCAAGAGTAGGCGCCGGGCCTTGTCGAGGTTGGCGTTGTCGGGCCAACTGTTGAGGGGCGCGAAGCGCTGGTCGCCGCTGCCGCCGCCGCCCCGACCGTCCGCGATGCGGTACGTGCCGGCGGCGTGCCAGGTCATCCGGATGAGGAGCGGCCCGTAGTGGCCGTAGTCGGCCGGCCACCAGTCCTGCGACGTCGTCATCACCTCGAAGATGTCCCGCTTGAGCGCGTCGAGGTCGAGGGACTTGAACTCCTCCGCGTAGTCGAAGTCGTCGTCCAGGGGACTCGACCGTGGTGAGTTCTGATGGAGCACCTGCAATTCCAGCTGGTCCGGCCACCAGTCCCGGTTGGTCCTGGGCCGAGTGCGCTCGGGAGTTGGGGACGGGATTGCTGGGCTTTCGCTTTCGCTTCCGCGTTCAGACACCTCGGTCGTTCTCCTCTCTCGCTGTTTCCTTGCGATGTTCTTTGTGTTGGCTCATGACATGGCTCATAACGTGTTCAGCCGCCGGACGCGGCGGATGCAGCCGCGACGCACTCGGGGCATCGGCCCCAGTAGATCACTTCGGCCTCATCGATCTCGTACGCCGAGTCGTCGGCCGCGGTGAGGCACGGCGTGTAGCCCACCGCGCAGTCGACATCGACCATCCGCCGGCAGCTTCGGCAGATGAGATGGTGGTGGTTGTCACCGACGCGGTCCTCATATCGGGCGGGTGATCCGGCGGGCTGGATGCGCCGGATGAGGCCCTTCTCGGTGAGGACGCCGAGGCCGTCGTAGACCGCCTGCCGGGAGATGGCACCGATCTCGACCCGCACCACCTTGTCGATCTCGTCGGCTGTGCTGTGGGGCCGGAGTGACACGGCGCGCAGAACCGCGAGACGCTGGGCTGTGACCTGCAGCCCGTGCTGGCGGAGCAGCCCATCGTCATCGACGGATTTCTCGCTGGGCACGCGCGGAGCCTAACGTCAACTCTGGAGTGTGTCCAGATCTGGCTAGACTCCAGCTTCGAGCGGGGGCGTCCCAGTGCGCCCGGAGGGAGGCGGATGTGACGATCGAGATCGAGTATGAGTGTGCCGACGGCACACCGCTGCTGGCGAGATTCAAGGACGCCGAGCAAACCGCTAAGCGGTGGCGCATCGAGCGGGAGCACAACCCTGACCCGCTGACCACTCTCACCCGCGGGCTCGGCCGGCTTGGCAAGCCCGGCGGGCGGCGGGTGTACTCAGAGATGGACGTGCCGGTGCCGGCGATGTTCGACGACGGTCCTGACGTCGACCGCTTCAACTACGTGTCAGAGGATCCCGTCGACCCCGCGTCGATGGGCGAATTCGTCACCGCGATCGGTCGACTCGTCACGGAGCACGGGAGTGCGCTCGCTCTCTGGCACGACTACTGCCTCCCTCGGACGAAGGACGCTGTGGCCTTCCTCGACAGCGCCGGGCCCGAGACCACCCTCGCGGCCACCGCCGAGATGCACGACTACGGCATCCAGATGACGATGCTGCCGGCCTTCGTGTGCTTCAACGACCACTCCCTGCTGGCAGCGGCGTGCGCGGACGTGGCGGGCGAAGAGGCTCCGTTTGTCGCGTACGAGCTCACCCAGGGATACGAGAACTGCACCCTGGGCGCGGACCAAGGACTCTTCGAGCTCGGTCGCCAAGTGCTGGCCTCGAATGCGCTCAGTGCCGCGCTGCATTCAGACAACCCGGCGCGTGCAATGCAGGAACTCCGGAATGCCGGCACGGAACCGGAGTTCTTCGAAGCCCTCGACGCCTTCCTCGTTGAGTTCGGCCGCCGGGCCGAGACGTGGGACATCGCGTTCCCGACGTGGGACGAGCAGCAGAACGGGTTCTGGCGCCAGCTCGCCCAGATGGCGTCGCCCGATACGCCCGCGCCGGCGGAGGCGCTGGAACGAGCCGCGCAGCGCCGCGAGTCGCTCGCGGCCGAGATCGCCGCGCAACTTGACGACGACAAGCGGGCGCGCTTCGGTCGCCGGTACGAACGGATACAGCACTACGTGGCGATCCGAGAGGAGCGCGCCTTGTGGCAGCTGATCCTCGTGGGCGCGCTGCGGTCGTTCGCGCTGCGCAAGGGTGGCCGGCTGCGCGAGCAGGGGCTCATCGACGACGACGCCGACGTGCTGCACCTCACTCCGGACGAGATCGAGTCCTCCACCGGCGACTTGCGCACGCTCGTTGCCGAACGGCGCGCCGAACACGACGGGTGGAGGACGAAGGTCCCGCCGCAGGTGATCGGAGGAGAGGTCGCGACGCAGCACGCCGCGCCGCAACTCCCGTCGGACCGTGTGCTCCATGGTGTTGCGGGCTCGCGGGGCACTGCCACCGGCCCGGCCCGAGTGGTCATCGACCTTCAGGACGCCGATCGGATCGAACCCGGCGACGTGCTCGTTTGCGTGATGACCGCGCCTCCGTGGACGCCGCTGTTCGGAGTCGCCGCCGCCGTCGTGACCGACACCGGCGGGATCAGTTCCCACCCCGCGATCGCGGCACGCGAATACGGCATCCCGTGCGTTCTCAGCACCGAGGTCGGTACTGCTGTGATCCCCGACGGCGCCATCGTCACCGTCGACGGTGAGCAGGGCACGGTTCTGGTCGCCAGCTGAGGTCGCCACCGAGCGAACTGGCCGCGGAATCCCGCCAGATCGGGCGGGATTCCGCGGCCAGAACGGACGCCCAGCGGCTGCTACGCGGTCTGAGATCGCTCGCTAGGGCTTGCCGGACGGCACAAGCAGCACCTTGATTGCACCGCGCTCTCGGTCGAGACCGGTTTCGACGGCAGCCCGCAGCTCATCGAGGGGTACTTCGTGGGTGACCACGGCATCCGCTGGAAGGTCGCCCGCCTCCAGCACGGCGAGGGCGCGGTCGAACGAGTGCCCAGCGGGGCCGGCATGACCGTCGGCCGCGTGGCAGAAGGAGCCGACGATGTCGAGTTCCTTGAACCACAGGGGTGCGAGATCGACCGGCGCCCGTCCGATCACGCCGACGAGGTGCACGACGCCACGCTGCGCCGCGGCGCGCAAGGCGAGATCGACGGTCGGTGCGCTCCCAACCGCTTCGACGACGACCGGGAAGCCTCCGGCGAGCATGGCCGACTCGCCGCTTCCAGTGAGCTTGGCACCAGTGATGGTCGCGAGCTCCCCTAACGGCGCGAACGGATCGGTGCCGTCAGGACGCACGATGTGGGTCGCGCCGAGACGCCGAGCGGCGGCGGCCTGGTGGTCGTGCTTGGCGAGCACGGTGACTTCCGAAGCTGGGAAGAGATGCCGAAGCGCGGCGACCGCGGCGAGGCCGATGATGCCCGCGCCGACGACGAGCGCAGGAGCGCCATCGGCGGGAGGGCGGCGCAGGAGGCCGTGAATCGACACTGACAGGGGCTCGGTCAGAGCCGCGGTGCGGTCGTCGACGGCGTCAGGTATGCGATGGAGCTGCCCGGCGTGCGCGACGAGCTGCTCACTCCATCCTGCTCCGAGGCCGTTGGTGAAGCCGAGACCCAAGCCTTCGGTGACGGTGCGGCTCCCGATCTGCAGGCATGCCGAAGTCGCGCCGTCACGGCATCGCTCACAGAGCGGCAGGCCCCGAGCTGCGCATGCGATCACTGGATCCACTGCAACTCGCGTTCCCGTCGCCACGGGACAATCCGGACCCGTCTCGATCACGACACCCGCGATCTCGTGGCCCATTTCCATGGGGAAGGCCACGTAAGGACCGAGGACGGCGCTTCCCGAACCCTTCGGGCGGATCACGTTGAGGTCGCTTCCGCAGATTCCGCCGCGCGTGACCTGGACCCTCGCCCAGTCGTCTCGCGGCAACGCGGGCTCGGGCACTTCCACGATCGAGACCGGGAAAGCCCGGTCGGCAAAGTCGAGGTGTACGGAGCGCACCGCGGCAATCTAGGGGCGCCGGCGGTGACGGGTGAGGGACTCCGACACCAGGCGGCTGATTCTCTCCTGAACCTTCTTGGGCGCGTAGGAGCGCGGATACAGCGTTCGGTATCGCTCGATCAGCTCGGGATGGTTGGCCTGTAGCCACGTCGTGAAGAGGTCCTTCACGACCGGCCGAAGGTGCAGCGTTATCGGCGAGATGGTCGTGGCGCCGGCTGCCACCGCTTCACGGACAACTTCGTCGATCTGGTCGGGACCGTCGGAGAGGCCGGGAAGAACCGGCCCCATCAGCACGCCACAGGGGATGCCGGCCTCGTTCAGCTTGGCGACCGCTTCCATCCTCAGCCGGGGATGAGGGGCTCCTGGCTCCGTGGCCTGCCAGACGGATGTGTCGAGCGTGCCGATCGAGAAGCTCGTCGACACCTCGGCTCGGAGCGCCGCCTCGGCCAGCACGTCGAGGTCGCGGAGGATCAGCGTCGACTTGGTGAGGACGCTGAACGGGTTCGTGAACTCGCTCAGCACCTCGACTATGCCCCGCGTCAGGCGGTACTTCCCCTCGCAGCGCTGATAGGGGTCGGTGTTGGTGCCCATCGCGATCGAGGCGCCAGACCAGCGCTTCGGGTGCAACTCGGCCCGTAGCCGCTCGACTGCGTTGATCTTGACCACGATCTTCTGCTCGAAGTCGGCGCCCGGATCGAGGCCGAGATACTCGTGACTCGGCCGCGCGAAGCAATAGGTACACGCGTGGCTGCAGCCGCGGTAGGCGTTGATCGTGTGGCGGAAGGGCAGCCCGCTGTGCTCGTTCAGTGTGTTGATGATGGTGCGGGCGCGCACGTGGAGGAACTCCATGCCCCGGAACTCGCCCCGCCCGACATGGCGCTCGGTCTCGTCGAACAGGGCAAGCTGCCCCGCGGTGTCATCGACGACCTGCCAGCGCAGTTGGGTCATGGTGCCACTGTAGCGAACAGGTGTTCGTAGAACCCAACGGGTTTTCGGACCTTTGACCGCACCCTTCGGGACTTTCGGCCTGGGGAGTGGACCTACTCCCCGCGACGACGATTAGCCCCGGAGGTGGTTCCCGTTGTCCGATCTCAAGTCCCATGCTCGCGTCACTGACCCCACGCCCGACCGCACGGCCATGGCGCCGTTCGACGGGGAACCGGAGTACCGCCTGCGCCGCGACACCGCCGTAGCCTTCGCGGGCGTCGTGGCGATCATCGGCTTGGTAGTCGCCGTGATCGCGGCCGCGCTCGCGGTGCGCGCGATCCAGGAGGGCGATGACGCCGATGTGCAGGCGGGCCTCGCCACCGCCGCCACGACTGCCGACGTGAGTCTCACGGAGTTCTCGATCGAACCGGCCGAGGTCCAGGTTGCGGCCGGCGGCGGCCTCCGCGTAACCAACAACGGGTCCGTCGCCCACGACCTACATCTGCGGGGCCACGACCTGGCCACGCCCATGCTGGCAGGCGGTGAGTCCGGCACGCTCGACCTCACCGGGCTGGCGCCTGGCACCTACGAGTTGCGGTGCGAGGTCGCCGGACATGCGGGCGCCGGCATGACAGCCACGCTCGTCGTCACCGAGGCGTCGTCCGCCCCGCCGGCCGGAGCCGACCACTCGGGCACAGGCGCAGATGACCATGACTGGGCCGCGATGGACGCCGCCATGATGGAGAGCATGCTGGCGTTTCCCGCCGAGACGGCCGGGCGAGGTGGCGAAGTGCTCGAGCCCACGATCCTCCCGAGCGGCGTGAAGCAGTTTGAGCTCACGGCGGCGATCACTGAGTGGGAGGTGGAGCCGGGCCGCTTCGTGGAGGCGTGGACTTACAACGGCCAGGTGCCGGGCCCGACGATCCGGATAGACCTCGGGGACCGCATCAGCGTGGCTGTGAAGAACGACCTACCGATGGGCACCGACGTGCACTGGCATGGCGTCGAGACGCCGAACGAGATGGACGGGGTGGCGCCGTTCACCCAGCCACTGATCAAGGCGGGGGAGACGTTCACCTACGCCTTCACGGGGACCGAGCCGGCCGTGGGCATGTACCACGCGCACCACCACGCGCAGATGCAGGTCGTCAACGGCATGCTGGGCACCATCATCGTGGGTGACGTCGAACTTCCCCGCGGTCGCACCATCTCGGGCGTCAGCATCCCGGCGGGCCTCGAAGTGAGCCAGGAGTTCCCGATGGTGTTGAACGATGCCGGCGTGATCGGGCTTTCGCTCAACGGCAAGTCGTTCCCGGCTACGGAGCCGATCACGGCTGAGCTCGGTGAGTGGATCCTTGTCCACTACTTGAACGAAGGTCTCCAGGCGCATCCCATGCACTTGCATCAGATGGAGCAGCTCGTCGTCGCCAAGGACGGGATCTCGCTCGACAACCCGTACTTCGCAGACACGGTCAACGTCGCCCCAGGCGAACGCTATTCGGTGCTCATCAACGCCGACTCGCCCGGCACATGGGTGTGGCACTGCCACATCCTCAACCACGTCGAGCGGGAGGATGGCATGTTCGGGATGGTGACAGCGATGGTGGTGACCGCTACGCGGTGACGAAGCGGCTCGCGGGTTCGGGGGCGACCAACACGAGCCGCCTTACCGCTCGGCTCACCGCGAGCTGGAACCGCCTCTGTTCCTCTTCGATCCATGCGGCGTCGCGCTCCTCGCGCGGAGGGATCGCGGTGCCGCGCAGCACGAAGGGGTCGAACCAACGGTGCTCGGGTCTCCGCATGGGAAGCCCCCCTTCGCTGCATCCGGCCACGACGACGAGGGGCCACTCGAGACCACCTGCACCGTCGATCGTTGCGACCGTGAAGCCTCGCGGGAGCCGAGAGGCCAGCGAACGGGCGTCGAGCTCGGTGCGCGTGAGCACGGCCATCTCAGACCAGGAGAAGCCGTCGGCTCGTGCGGTCTCGAGCTTCTCGGCGATCGCAGCCGATTCGTCGATGCGCTCTCCGGTGACCAACCAGGGAGACCCGGCCGAGCGGAACCCAGTCGACAGCCCAACGTCGGCTACGGCGTCGAACCGGTCCGCGAAGCGCTCGAGGTGTACCGGTGACGCACCGTGGACACCTTGGATGGCACCGTCGAAGTTTCCCGTGACGGTGATGTTGCCGCCGTGGCCGGCCAGCTGTAGCAGCAGCCGGTTGGCACCGATCGTCGCGAGCTCGTAGTCGTCGACGAGGATCGCGGCGTAGCGGGCGCGTTCGTCGGCCCGGACGGTGTCGTCCTCCAGTAGCAGGCTGGCCTGGACGAGCGCGCCCGCCGTGTCGACAGCCCGACGGTTTGCGAGCGCGTCGATGTAGCGCTCGCTGAAGGCGTCGAGCTCATGCCATGCGGCCGCGGCGTTGGCGGCCGCAGCTTGTAGGTCGAGCTCCTCAGCTGTGAGCCGCGAGGCTTGGTACTTGAGGACGGTATCGGCGACTTCATCCGCGAAGGCGACGTGGTGGAGGTACTCGTGAAGGGTCGGCCACTCGTGTCGCCCTTCGACCGTGAGGAGCCCCTCGACGACCGCTTGCTGCTCCGGACGCTCCACCAGGCGGATGGGGCCGTGGTGGTTCGTGAGGACCGCCATCGCATGGTCGACGAAGGTGGCGACGTCGACGCCCGGCGCGGCTTCGATGTGTAGGCGCTGCGCGGTCGTGCGGCTCCTCGTGAGGACGAGGACACGCCGGCCGTCAGCTTCGGCCGCGAGGCGATCGGCCCGAGCCTTGAGCGCGGTGGTCTTGCCGCTGGAGAAGCCTCCGACAATGCGAACCGGACCTGGGCCGGCCTCGACGGCAGCCAGTTGCTCGGCGGTGAGATCGGCTGCGCTCATGGCATCGTGAGGACGATTTTGCCGAACTTCCCGCCCTGGGCGAACCGTTCGTAGGCGGCGGCGACGTCGTCGAGGTCATAGGTGGCGAGAACCGGCACGGTGATCCGGCCGGCCGCCAGCAGCGGTACGACGTGGTGCTCGAGGCCACGCGCCACGGCCGCCTTTTCCTCGAGGGGCCGGGCGCGCAGGGTTGACGCGTAGATGCGTCCCCGTTTCTGCATCAGCCCAAGCAGATTGATGTCGGCGCGACCTCCTGCCCCGACACCGATGACGGAGATGCGCCCACCCGTGGCCAGCGCGGCGAGGTTGGCGTCCATGTTGGGCGCACCCACGAGTTCGAGAATCACGTCGAACGGACCGGCGTCGGCGAACGCATCGGGCGCGGTGACGGTAGCCCCGAGGGCAGCGACATCGGCACGTACGTCCGCCGTCCGCACCGTCGCGGTTACCGCGCAACCGGCTGTGATGCCGAGCTGCACGGCCGCAGTGCCTACGCCCCCCGCGGCGCCGTGCACGAGGAGATGTTCACCCGGTGAGAGGCCGCACTGAGTGAACAGAGCGTCGTGGGCGGTTGCGTACGCCTCGGGGAAGCCGCCCGCCGCCTCCCACGGCACCTGATCGGGGACCGGGATCGCTTCCCGCTCGTGGATGGTCGCGAGCTCGGCCTGACCGCCGCCGCCGGTGACGGCCATCACGCGATCGCCCGGGCTCCACCGGGTCACATCCGGTCCGCGGGCAACCACCTCGCCCGCGAACTCAAGGCCGGGGATCTCGACCGGATAGCCCGGCGGGGGCGGGTAGAAGCCGGCCGTCTGCATCAGGTCGGCGTTGTTGAGCCCGGCCGACCGCACTCGCACGAGCAGCTGTCCGGTACCTGGCGCGGGGTCAGGGTGCTCGTCGATTGTGACCTTGCCGTTTGCGATCGTCACCGCTCGCATGCGACCGGCACCCTACCGCCAGGCGCGCAGGCGGCTTCTAGAGTGCGCGGCATGGGAGAACTCGACGGCAAGGTTGCGCTCGTCACCGGCGGCGCATCCGGAATCGGCTTCGCGACCGCTCAACGGCTGGCGGGCGAGGGTGCAACGGTCGTGGTCGCGGACCTCGAGGACGAGAAGGGAACCAAGGCGGCTGCAGACGTCGGCGGTCGGTTCGTCCGGCTCGATGTTGGCGATGCCGGCGCGTGGACGGCGGCGATCTCCCGAATCGAGGCCGAGATGGGCGGCCTGGATGTTGTCCATCTCAACGCCGGGGTCACCACGGGAAACGCCAGCATCGCCGACCTCACCGATGAGCAGTACCGACGCATCATGGGCGCCAACGTCGACGGCGTGGTGTTCGGAACGCGGGCTTGTGTGCCCGCGATCGCTCGACGAGGCGGTGGTGCGATCGTCGTGACCGCGTCGCTCGCAGGCATCATCGCCTTCGCGCCTGACCCTGTCTACACACTCACCAAGCACGCGGTGGTCGGTCTGGTTCGCAGTCTGGTGGCGCAGCTGCGTGCCCAGAACATCACCATCAACGCCGTGTGTCCTGGGGTCGTTGACACCCCCCTCGTAGGCGAAGGCCGCGAGCGGCTCCGGGAAGCGGGCTTCCCGATGCTCGAGGCGGCCGAGATCGCCGAGGCCGTCTTCGCGTGCGTCGTCGGAGACGAGAGCGGCTCGTGCTTTGTGTGCCAGCCCGGGCGCCCGGCCGAGGCTTACGAATTCCACGACGTACCTGGGCCGCGGACCCCCGGCAGCGAGGGTCGCCGTCCTCCGGGCTTCAGCTGAAATCAGAGGAGAGATGCGAGGGCCGTAAGCGTGCGTTCGCGCTGATCGGCGGAGCCGAACGGCGCGGCGAGGAAGTCGGTCGCGCCGAGATCTTCGAGGGCGCGGACCTGGTTGGCGACGGAGGTCTCATCGCCCACGATCGCGACGTCGGCGGGACCTTCGGCGCCTTCCCGATCCAGCATGGCGCGGTATGAGGGCAACTGGCCGTACATCTGGAACGACTTGGCCGCCGCCTCGCGCGCCGCGTCCGCGTCCGCATCGACGCACACCGGCAGGCCCACAACCACGCGCGGGTCGTCGCGACCGGCGTTGCCCGCCGCCTTCGTCAGCGACGGAACGATGTGGTCGCCCACCGTCTTGGGTCCCGTCATCCATGTGACGGTGCCATCGGCCACCTCGCCTGTCAGCTGCAGCATCCGCGGCGCCAGGGCAGCGACGAGCACCGGCGGCGGAGTGGCGCCCGCGATGCGTAGCTGGCCCATGGCCGACAACGTCTCTCCCTTGAACTGGACGCGACCGTCGTGCAGGAGGGGCATAAGCGCCGACAGGTACTCACGCATGTGGCGGGCGGGCTTGTCGAAGGAGTACCCGAACATTCCCTCGATCACCGGTTGATGCGAGAGCCCGATGCCGAGGGCGAGCCGGCCATCGGTGGCAGCCTGCACCGTGAGCGCTTGGGCGGCCATCATCATGGGATGGCGCGGATAGGTGGGTATCACGGCCGTGCCGAGGGTGATGCCCGGAACGGCCCGTCCGACTACCGCTAGCAAGGTCAGCGCGTCGGGCCCGAATATCTGGGATGACCAGGCGGCGTCGAAACCCATGTCGTGCAGGTGCTGTACCTGCCCGACGACATCGTCGATGGCTTTGCCGTTGTCGAACATGATCCCCAGTCGCATACTCGGCACCCTAGATCCGAGCACGGACTGGGCGGCAATCAGCCGCTTGGTCAGTTGACGCGACCGATGCCCACCATGTCGCTGCGATAGATCGACGCGTAGCGCACCGGTGTGCCGGTCTGGGATGCCTCGATCATGCGACCGTCCCCTGCGTAGATGGCCACGTGGTGAATGCCCGACACCGACGGTCCGAAGAAGAGCAGGTCGCCAAGCTGGATGTTGGAGAGCGCGACCCTCGAGGTGGCGGCGTACTGAGCCCTTGAGGAGTGGGGGAGGTACTTCCCGCCGGCGTTCCACGCCCATTGGGTCAGCCCGGAACAGTCGAAGCTGTCGGGGCCGTCCGCGCCGTACTCGTACGGTTTCCCCAGCTGCCGCCTGGCTTCCTCGACAGCCGCAGCCGCGCCCGGAGCCGCCGAACCGGTGTCCGCGTTGCCGGCGTCGTCGGTCGGGGGTGTCGGAGCCGGTTCGGGGCTGGTGCGGGCTTCCCGCTCCGCTGCTTCTCGTGCGGCGGCCTCTCGTGCCGCGGCTTCCCGCTGGCGCGCCTCGAGCTCGGCCTGCACGCGACGGGCTTCCTCCTCGGCGCGCCGTCGCTCCTCCTCGGCCACCAAGCCGGCCAGTTCGCCCTCGACTTCGGCCAGAGTCGCTTCCTGGCGGGCGACGGCGTCGGCGGCTTCACTGTGGCGGGCCCCGACCGCCGAGAGGGCCTCTTCGGCCGCCGCCTTGGCGTCGGCCAGTCTGGCTTCCTCCTCTTCGAGGCGCGCTCGCTCGGCTCGCAGGACATCGAGGGTGTCGAGCGCGCGCCCGGTGGCCGTGCGCACGTAAGTCGCGCGCACCGGGAGCTCAGCCAGCCCGCGACCACTACCCATAAGGATCTCGACGGAACGCAGTCCACCGCCCTGGACGTAGGCGTCGACAGCTTGGCCGGTGAGGCGGGCACGCGTCGCGGCCACCTGGTCCTTGGCCGTCGCCACGCCATGCTCAGCGCCGGCGAGGGCTTCAGCGAGACGGGCCGACTCGACCCTCGCCTCGTTGAGCTCTTCGGTGAGGGAAGAAACCCGAGCGGTTTGTTCCTCGAGTCGGGTGGCGATCCGCTCCGCTTCCGCCTTCTTTTCCGCGATCGGGTCGGCTGCTGCGGGCGCTCCGGGCAGCAAGAGCGCGGCCACGAGAGCACCGACGAGCAGGCGAGCAAGGGTGCGGAACAGGCCGCGGGAAGACCGGCGGGAGGGGAAGCTCACGTCGCTTATCAAGGCTAGGCGCGGTGAAGGGCGCCGAAGCGAACCGAGACTACGGTGCGGCTATGGCCAAGGCAGAGCCCGAATACCGCATCGAACACGACACCATGGGCGAAGTCCGCGTGCCCGCGGCTGCCAAGTGGCAAGCCCAGACGCAGCGGGCCGTCGAGAACTTCCCGATCTCCGGACTGACGGTCGACCCCGCCCTCATACGTGCCCTCGCGGCCACAAAACGGGCCGTCGCGCTCGAGAAGGCGAGACGGCGGATGCTGCCGAAGCGGGTCGCGGACGCGATAGCAGCCGCGGCCCTAGAGGTCGAGGCGGGCACGTGGAACGAGCACTTCCCGATCGACGTCTACCAGACCGGTTCGGGCACCTCGACCAACATGAACATGAACGAGGTGCTCGCGACTCTGGCGGCCGAAGCGCTCGGCGACCCGGTCCACCCCAATGACGACGTGAACACGCCCCTTTCGTCGAACGACATGTTCCCAGCCGCAATCCACATGGCGACAGCCGAGGGTGTCGTGCGCGATCTCATTCCCGCGCTGGAGCATCTCGGCCGCGCCCTACGAAAGAAGCAGCGCGAGTTCAAGACGGTCGTGAAGTCGGGTCGGACCCACCTCATGGATGCCACTCCCGTCACCCTCGGCCAGGAGTTCGGCGGCTATGCCCAAGCCGTCACCCTGGGGGTCGAGCGGCTGCAGGCAGTGTTGCCTCGCGTAGGCGAGCTTCCCCTCGGTGGGACGGCTGTCGGTACGGGTCTGAACGCGCCCAAGGGATTCGGAGCGTCGGTGATTGCACTCCTCGCGACGGACTACGACCTTCCGCTGACCGAAGCGCGCGACCACTTCGAGGCCCACGGGTCCCGCGACGCCCTCGTCGAGTGCTCAGGTCAGCTCCGCACTGTGGCCGTGTCATTCTGGAAGATCGCCAACGACCTCCGCTGGATGGGCAGCGGTCCGAGGACAGGTCTGGCCGAGATCCGCATCCCCGACCTGCAGCCGGGCTCGTCGATAATGCCGGGGAAGGTCAACCCCGTCATCCCGGAAGCGGTAGGCCAGGTCGTGGCCCAAGTGATCGGAAACGACGCGGCCGTGGCATGGGGCGGCGCCGCCGGCAACTTCGAGCTCAACGTGATGCTCCCGGTCATCGGGCGTAATCTGCTCGAGTCGATCCGGCTGCTGAGCAACGTAAGCAGGGTGCTCGCCGACAAGTG
>CAZWDB010000031.1:0-21450 GCA_964632885.1 uncultured Acidimicrobiales bacterium
GGCAGCTGCCCTCCGGGAGACGAAGGCCCAAGTGCTCGTGGCGTACCTGCCCGTCGGGTCCGAAGAGGCCCAGAAGCACTACGCGCAAGCCTGCCTCGATGCGGGAGTGGCGTTCGTCAACGCCATCCCTGTCTTCATCGCGAGCGACCCGGGGTGGGCCGAGCGGTTCACGGCCGCGGGTGTGCCGATCATCGGCGACGACATCAAGAGCCAGGTGGGCGCCACGATCGTCCACCGCCTCCTCGCCCGCCTCTACGAAGACCGCGGGCTGGTGCTCGACCGCACCTACCAGCTGAACGTGGGCGGCAACATGGACTTCAAGAACATGCTCGAGCGCGACCGGCTCGAGTCGAAGAAGGTGTCCAAGACGCAGTCGGTGACGAGCCAGATCGACAACGGAATCTCGTCCGACGACGTCCACATCGGCCCGTCCGATCACGTGCCGTGGCTCGAAGACCGCAAGTGGGCCTACATACGCCTCGAAGGCCGGAACTTCGGCGACGTCCCGCTCAACGTGGAGCTCAAGCTCGAGGTCTGGGACTCGCCCAACTCCGCGGGCGTGATCATCGACGCGGTCCGCTGCGCCAAGATCGCTCTCGACCGCGGCATCGGCGGCCCGCTGCTGGGGCCGAGCGCCTACTTCATGAAGTCGCCGCCGGTGCAGTACCGCGACGAGGATGCCCACCGCATGGTCGAGGCCTTCGCCACTGGAACTTGAGGCAATAACGAACGGATTCCGTTCGTTATTGCCTCAAGATCGGCCGCTCAGTTGCCTTCCTTGCGGGCGCGAAAGATGACGGTGCGGGGGACGTAGCGAAACGTCTCCCGCCAGTGAGGGCTGCGCGGTCCACTGGGTAGCGGCTCGGGCTCGAGGATCTGGTCGACGCGGTAGCTTGCCCTGGTGAGCGCCGTGAACAGGTCGGCGATCGTGTGGTGATAGTCGGTGAAGGCGACGCCGTTGTGCTCGTAGTCGATCGGTGAACGTTCGAAGTACGACCGCCGCACGAGCAAGGGCTCGTCGGGGTCGTCGTCGTCGATCATGTCGTACGCGGGATGCGGGAGGCTGAACACCAGTGGCGCCCCCACCCGGAGCACGCGGTGCACCTGCCGGAAGACCCGGTTGAGGTCCTCGACATAGCCGAAGGCGTAGGCCGAGAACACCAGGTCGATCGACTCGGCGCGCACGAATGCCAGGTCGGCGAGGTCGCCTTCGTGCAACTCCACCTTCACGTTCTCCCGGTCGCAGAGTCGCCGCGCGAACGCGAGCTGCTCGGTGGAGAAGTCGACGCCTATCGCGATAGCGCCCTGTTGGGCGAAGGCGATCGAACACTGCGCACCCCCGCATCCCAGCTCGAGGACACGCTTTCCCTTCAGGTCCCCGAGCAACCGAAGCTCGCCCTCGGTCGGGATGTCAGGTCCGTAGTGGGCAACGTCGGTAGGAAGGTTCGCTCCGGCCTGGTAGGCGGCAGAGTGGCGGTCCCACGCAGCAGCATTGTCGGTCGGCACGGGCGCATCTTGCCGCAGACGAAGATGGTCATGTGCACAGACCAAGCTCCGTTCGACCAGGAGCACCCACCGGGCACGGTCAGCTGCCCAGCTGGGCCGGCCTCCTCGGTCGGCCACCTCGGCGCGCCCGATAGGCGGGGCGGCCGACGGCAGTGACGAGCATCGGGGTCGAGCGGGTCGCGAAGAAGCGGCGCACCTCGTCGTCGTAAAACGTGAGCCCGGTGGCGCCGAAGCCGAGCGCGAACGCGGCCAGATGGAGGCGACCCTCCACGACCCCGGCCTCCAGCTGCAAGGCGCGATAACCCCGGCTCCCGAGGAAGTACAGGAGGTCGAGGTCGGCGCAGTGGAACACGGTGTACGCGCCCTCGCCGCCGAGCGCCTGGCCAAGGCACAGATCACGAGCCTGGTCGCGAACATCGCCGGGCTGGACGACGTCAAGGCCATCGCCAAGCCACACGTAGGCGCCGGGCTCGACGCCATCGACCGCATGCACCGCAACCCGGTGCGACAAGGCCGTGGTGCCGGGCTCGAGGAAGTCGGCCGGCACCGGACGGGCCGAGACCGCGAGACCCCACTCCAGCAACCGCTGCGGGACGATCGCGTCCTGCCGGAACTCTCTCGTCGAGCTCCGCCGGTCGAACGCATCGTCGAGAGAAGCCGTGGTGTCGACTGCTTCGACGGGAGCTCCCAAGACCGGTTCGTCCTCCATTCGCCACGCCTCGACCGCGGCCGCGCTCGGGAGGTTGCCGGCCCGCTGGGTTGCGGTGATCAGGGGAAAGGTGACCGGATCGGCGGCGAGTAGGCCCATGGTCGCCGGCTCCGCCGGGGCGAGGGACGGCTCGCCTGCACCGAGGGCGACGACTGCGAGGGGGAACTCCTGCTCACCGTCCGCACCGACGAGCGCAGTCACTTCGTCGTCGACGAAGCCGAGGAGCACACGGGCGTCGATGCCTGCCACCTCGGCAACCGTCAAGGTGTGGGCGAGCATGGTCCCGCAGTCCCAATAGAGGTGCCGCAGCCCGCGCTCGGTGTACTTCCACGCGGTGCGCCACGGCACACCGGTCACCACCAGCGCAGGCGGACCGCCGCCGCGCGGTGGCGGCCCGATCGGCGTGACCGCGTGAGATCGGGCCTCGTAGTGGTAGACGCCATCGACGAGACCGTCGATCCCACGCGCGATCACATACACCTCGAGTGGCTGAAGGTTGCCCGCCGATCCGGCGGCGCGGAACGCGAGCTCGCCGAGAGCCGCGGTTGTCTTGTAGCGCACGACACCTGCCGAGCGGAACAGCAGGGTGGAGAGGGCGGCCGCGTCGCATCGCCATCCCAGCGAAGCCCTCCCCGACAGTGCCGCGCCAGCAGCGACGTCCATCGGCAGGATGTCGGGAAGGGGCACGGCGCCGGCCGCGTACTCCTTGAACGGGAGCGGCCGGCGGGCCGGATCCATCGATCGGTAGCCGCGCACGAGTCGGGGGTCGGCGGGCCGGCGGTTGAGGCTGTACACCGTGAGGGAGTGGTAGTCGAGTGCCGCTCCCGGCTCGTTCATGCTTGCGTGGCCCACCACGCGTCGAGCCGGCTATACGCCTCCTCCTCGCCCAGGGGCCCCTCTTCGAGACGCAGCTCGAGAAGGAAGTCGAGGGCCTTCCCGACGGTGGGGCCGGGCGCGATGCCGAGGTGCGTCATGATCTGATGGCCCGTGAGGTCAGGGCGGATCGAACGAAGTTCCTCGTCACGCTGAAGTTCGTCGATTCGCACCTCAAGATCGTCCATACGGCGGGAGAGCTCCTCGGCCCGCCGCTTGTTACGGGTGGTGCAGTCACAGCGAGTGAGCTCGTTGAGTTCGTCGAGGAGGTCGCCCGCGTCGCGCACGTAACGACGCACGGCGCTGTCCGTCCAGCCCATCTTGTAGGTGTGAAAGCGGAGGTGGAGCTCTACGAGCCTGCTGACCTTCTCGATGTCGTCGGTCGAGTAGCGCAGGGCCCGCATCCGGTCCTTCGTCATGCGGGCGCCGACGACCTCGTGGTGGTGAAACGACACACCTTTCGGACTGATCGACCGCGTCTTCGGCTTCCCGATGTCGTGGAACAGGGCAGCCAACCGCACGGTCTTCTCGGGACTCGTCTTCTCGACCACCGCGACCGTGTGAGCGAGCACGTCCTTGTGACGGTGGACGGGGTCCTGTTCCAACTGGAGCGCCGGTAACTCCGGAAGGAACTCCGCCGCCACGCCGGTTTGCACCAGGAACCAGAGGCCCTTCGACGGTCGGGGCACCGTCAGCAGCTTGTCGAGCTCATCGCGAATGCGCTCGGCCGACACGATGCCGATACGGCCGTGCATCGCCCGCACCGCGGCCACCAGTTCGTCGGTAGGGACCAGGTCGTACCCAGCGATGAAACGGGCGGCGCGGAGCATCCGAAGAGGGTCGTCGGCAAAGGAGTCCTGCGGAGCGAGCGGGGTCCGCAACCGCATGGCGGCCAGGTCGTCGACGCCGCCGAAAGGGTCGATCAGGGTGACGTCTGGGAGCCGCAAGGCCATTGCGTTGACGGTGAAGTCCCGGCGAGACAGGTCTGCCTCGATGTCGTCGCTGAAGGACACGTCGGGCTTCCGCGACTCGGGCACGTAAGCCTCGGCCCGGTGAGTGGTGACCTCGTAGTGCCTGCCGTTGCGGAGCGCGCTGATCGTGCCGAACCGCTTGCCTTGGGTCCACACCGCGTCGGCGCCGGGTTTGACGGCCGCCTCAATTTCGTCCGGACGGGCGTCGGTGGTGAAGTCGAGGTCGGCATGCTCGTCGATTCGGCCGAGGATTGCGTCCCGTACCACGCCGCCTACGAGGTAGAGGCTACGACCGATGTCGTGGAAGCGCGCGGCAAGGTCGCTGGTCTCTTCGACAAGCGGCAACACGCGCTCGGGCACCATGTTGTCGAGGGTAGCGGCGGGTTGTCGAGGGTAGCGGCGGGTTGTCGAGGGTAGTGGCGGGCTGTCGAGGGTAGTGGGGGCCGCGGCAGCGGGCGGACTCCGTTCTGCCTCAGAAGTTGGTCGGTAGCCCTTCTTGCTGCAGCATCAGACGGAAGTCGTGCGGATGCGACGACACCGCTAGAGCGTCGCGGAGACCCACAAGCCCGTTCTTGTAGAGGCTGAACAGGCTCTGGTCGAAGGTCTGCATGCCGTAGTACTCGCCTTCGGCGATGATCTCCTCGATCGAGTTCTGGCTGTCAGGATCGACAACCCGGTCGAACACCCGGCCCGTCATGACCAGTACCTCTACCGCCGGGATGCGGCCGGTGCCGTCGGCCCGCTCGAGCAGGCGCTGGCTCACGACACCCCGGAGTGAGGACGCGAGCGTCAGGCGGACCTGCTTCTGCTGGAAAGGCGGGAAGAAGTCGACGATGCGATTGACGGTTTCAGTCGCGTTGGTCGTGTGGAGAGTTGAGATCACCAAGTGACCGGTCTCGGCCGCGGCCAGCGCGGCCCAGACGGTCTCGGGATCACGCATCTCACCGATGAAGATCACGTCCGGGTCCTGGCGGAGAACCCGTCGCATCGCAGTCGCGTAGTCGCTCGTGTCGGTGCCGATCTCCCGCTGGTTGATGATCGACCGCTTGTCGGAGTGAAGCACCTCGATCGGATCTTCGATCGTGACAACGTTGACGGCCTTGGTCTCGTTGATGTGGTCGAGCATCGCGGCCACCGTTGTGGTCTTTCCGGAGCCGGTCGGCCCGGTCACGAGAACCATGCCGCGGTTCTCCTCCGCCAGACGGCGGATGACAGGCGGGAGGCCCAGCGACTCGAAGCTCGGCGTACCGGGAAGCACACGGCGGAAGACCAGGCCGACCGAGCCCCGCTGCCGGAACACGTTGACTCGGAACCGCCCGAGGCCAGACACGCTGTGCGCGAAGTCCGCTTCGTTGGCGTCGACGAACTCGTCCGCCCGGTCCTTCGGCAATATCTGGAACGCCATCCGCTCAGTGTCGGCCTGCGTCACGAAAGGGAACGGCGCCGGGTTGAGGTGGCCGTCGACCCGGACCCACGGTGTTGACCCGACCTTGAGATGTAGATCGGAGCCTCTCTGCTCGACGCAGTAGCGAAGCAGCTCGTTAAGATCAAGCATTACTAGCGAACCGCCCCGAGGAAACCAGCCATGTGGTTCCCATCGGCGGCCACATCACCCCGCTTGAATCGCCGCGCCGCCAAATCTTTTCCGGGTTCGACCGCTTGCCAGGGCGCGGATCGGTACAAACCGGTCGAACCCGACCGCGCGCGCACGCGGCCCGCCAAGATCACGCCCTGTCGGCCAGGTGGACGAGCCGAGCCGCGTTGACGACGTGGGACCCGACGTCGCCAGTACTCACCGGCTCGGGACGGTGTACGAGGCCCGCCAGAGCTGCCACACACGCCGCCGACGAGTGGGCGAGGGCATCGAGGTCATAACCGCCTTCGAGGAAGGCGATGCACGGACGAGAGGGTGCCAGCTCCATCGACAGCCGCGTCAGGTCGGCATAGTCACCCGCAGTCAGCCCCAACCCTGTGATCGGGTCGGCCCGGTGGGCGTCGAAGCCAGCGGAGATGAGTACCCAGCTGGGCGCGAAACGCTCTGCTAGGGGCGCGATGACTTCCGCGAACGCGGCCCGGTACACGTCCCCGGCGGTCTCGGCAGGAAACGGCAGGTTCATTGTGGTCCCGGCCCCCGCGGCCGCTCCGACCTCCTCGAGGCGGCCAGTGCCGGGGTACAGCGGCCACTCGTGCATCGAGACGTACAGCACCGCGGGGTCGCGCCAGAAGCAGTCCTGGGTGCCGTTGCCGTGGTGTGCGTCCCAGTCGATGATCGCGACACGCTCGCCTCGGGCTGTCAGGGCGGCGGTCGTGACGGCAACGTTGTTGATCAGGCAGAACCCCATCACCTCGTCCGCCCGGGCGTGGTGGCCCGGAGGCCGCACCGCGCAGAACGCGGTGGTGGCCTCTCCCCGGTCGATGCGGTCGACGGCGTCGACACCCGCGCCGGCCGCGAAAAGAGCCGCTTCCCAGGAGTCTTGGCCGACACGCGTGTTGGGTGGCTCGATCCACCCGCCGCCCTGGGCGCAGTAGGCCGCGACCCGATCGAGATGGGCGGCAGGATGGACCCGCTCCAGCTCCGCGCGAGTGGCTCGGCGAGGCTCGACAGCGACGACGTTGTCGTCGAGGCGCGCGGACTCGAGGCCGCGGCGGACGGCATGAAGGCGCTCGGGGCGCTCCGGGTGCCCTCGGCCGGCGTCGTGATCGAGGTACCGCTCGTGCGTCTCGAGCAGGACAGCCATCGGCCGAAGAGTACCGACGGCTGCGGACGGACGTAACCTCAGGGCCGCGTGAGGACGACGAGTGTTGACGTCATCCAGCGGGGAGCCGAGCGGGCCCGTCTCGGGCCATGGCGTGGCGACCCCGAGACCGCCCACATCGCGGGAGCGGCGGGCGGTCGCCCTCTATCGGCGGCATTCGTCGCGCACTGCGCGGACCGGGCTGGGCTCGCCGGCTTCCGGCGGGTCGTCTCCGGCGCGCTCTCGTTGCCAGAACAGTCGGGCTTCCGCCAGGCGGGTTTCGAGCTCGTGGAAGAACTCCACCTCCTCGCCCACGACCTCATCGACGTTCCGGGCCCTCCTTCGCCGCCGGTGCCCATGCGGCGGGGGCGAACCGAAGACCGCGTGGCTGTGCTCGAGCTCGACCACCTCGCCTTCTCATCCTTCTGGCGGCTCGACAACGGTGGCATCGAAGACGCCTGCAACGCGACACCGGCGGCCCGGTACCGCGTCGCAGTGTGCGAGGGCACCATCGCCGGCTACGCCATCACCGGACGGGCGGCACGCCGCGGCTACGTGCAGCGGCTCGCGGTCCACCCCGACCAGCGGCGGCGCCGGATCGGGACGGCGCTCGTCAGTGACGGCCTTCGGTGGCTCCGGCGATGGCGAGTGGCCAACGCGCTGGTCAACACCCAGGTGGAGAACAACGCAGCGTACGCCTTGTATGTCTCGGTCGGCTTCCGACCCGAACCCACCGGCCTCGGCGTGCTGGCTCGAGACCTCTGACAGTGCCCGGTGTTGGCTTCGGCCGTTTGCTTGCCGCGCTGGCGATTGTGGCGGCGACCGTCACCGTCCCCGTAGACGGCGCCTCCCCGCAGGAGAGCGATCGTCGCGAGCCTCTCACGCTCGTCGACCAGACCACGTGGGTCAGAGCCGATCAGCGCTTCAGCGTCCGGGTGCGCATCGATTCACGCCGGCCGGACCGCAACCTTCAGCTTGCCCTCACGGTGTTCGGGCGGGTCCCGTTCCGGTCCCACTTCGCCCAGACGATCGATGGCCGTCTACTCGGTTCGGTGCTCGCCCACGAGACGGTGCCCGTCGCCGAGCCGAGCTCGGAACCATCCGCCGAGCCGGCCGCCGGTGACCTCGCCGAAACGCTCCGCTCCCCCGACGGCTCTCTCACCGCCACTATCGTGCCGCCGCTGCGTCAGCCGGGTGTATACCCCGTACGGATCGAACTCCGCGACTCGCGCGAGGAGGATCCGCTCGCGCGTCTCACCACGCACCTCATACACCTTCCGGATGATGAGTATCCGGCCCCTCTCCACGTTGCTCCGCTGATCCGGATCGATGCCTCGCCGGCCATCGGCACCAACGGTGACACGAGCGTCCCGCTCGCCCGCACACGTGAGCTAACCGCGATCGCCGAGGCCCTCCAGGCCCGTCCCGGCCTGGCTGCGACGGTGGTTCCGACGGCCGACACGCTGGACTCCCTGGCGGTCGGCCCGAGTGGGGGTCCGGAGCAAGCGGCCCTCGAGGCGGTGCGACGCGCCGTTTCAGACCGCGACCTGCTGGCATCCACCTACGCGCCCGCCGACCTGGCCGCCCTGCTCGACGCGGGTCTCGAGCGGGAAGCCGAGATCCAACTCGAACGCGCTCGCGGCACCATCGAGCGCCTCCTCGACCGGAAGGCCACGCCGGATGTGTGGGTCAGCGACGCCGCACTCGACACCACCGCGGTCGAGTGGCTGCGGGACCGCGGCTATCACCGGTTCATCCTTGGAGAAGACAGCGTCGAGCCGGTAGGCCTCTCCACCACGCTGACAGCCCCGTTCGAGCTCGCCCTCCCCGACGACGACCATCCGCTCGCCGCGGCCATCGACGACGGCCTGGCCGCTCACTTCGACGCGTCGGAACAGCCGGTAATCGCCGCCCACCGGCTCCTCGCCGACCTCGCCGTGCTGTACTTCGACCACCCTGGCAGGGAAGGCCGGGGCGTGGCCGTGACACCGCCACGTGACTGGAGGCCTGACGAGGCGTTCCTCGAAGCACTGTTCGACGGGCTCGCCGGCAGCCCGATTTTGGCGACAACAACGATCGGCGACCTGCTCGACACCGTTCCGCCCGCGACGAGCGGAGGCGAGACACTGGTTCGCCGGATGCAGGAGCGCAGCGGCGGGCGGGGCCTGCCGGCCGGCTCAATCGCCTCAGCCCGCAGCCGGCTCGACTCGTTCGCGACTCTGCTGGAGGCCGACAACGTCCGCCACCTCGAGTTCGAACGGCTTCTGCTTGTGGCCGAGGATACGAGCCTGCGCGCCACGCGACGCGACGCCTACCTGCAAGGGTTCCACCAGGCGATCGACGCCGAACTCGCTCTCGTCGAGGTACCCGAGCGGCAAGCGATTCGCCTAACGGCGCGTGAGGGCGCCATCCCGATTCCCATCCTGAGTCGCACCGGTTACCCGCTCCGAGTGCTGGTGCGCGTCGAAGGCGACACGGTCGACTTCCCCCTCGGCGGGGATCGCCTGGTGAGCCTCACCAACGAGACGACAACCGAGCGGATCCCCGTGCGAGCCCGGAGCTCGGGTGCGTTCCCGCTGCGGGTCACGGTTCTGTCACCCGACGGCGACCTCGCGATAGGTGCCAGCCGGTTGACGGTGACTTCTACGGCCGCGTCGTGGGTCGGGCTCGCGCTCTCCGCCGGTGCGGCGCTGTTCCTCGCGGTGTGGTGGGCTCGCCACATTCACGGGCGCCGGTCAGGCAAGCTCATACCGACGTGACCACGGGACCGGCGACACCTTCGGGCGGCCCAGAGGGGCCGTCCGGTTCGCGACGGTCGTCGGCCCTGGTCGGCGCAGGGATCCTCTTGTCACGGCTGGCCGGCCTGGTGCGGGAGCGCGTTATTGCGCACTACCTGGGCGTCTCCCTAGCGGCTGAGGCGTTCCGCGCCGCCCTCCGGATCCCGAACCTGTTGCAGAACCTGCTGGGTGAAGGCGTCCTATCGGCCTCCTTCGTCCCCGTCTATGCCCGACTCATCGACGAAGACGACGAGCGCGCGGGCAGGGTCGCCGGTGCCGTCGCGGGGCTCCTGACAACAGTGGTGGCCGTCTTGGTGCTGGCCGGTCTCCTGCTTGCCCGCCCGCTAGTGCTGGTCCTGACCCCAGGTTTCGAAGGAGAAAAGCTCGAACTCACGGTCACGCTGACCCGGATCTCCTTCGGTGGAGTGGGCTTCTTGGTGCTGTCCGCCTGGTGCATCGGGATACTGAACAGCCACCGACGCTTCTTCTTGTCATACGTCGCACCAGTTATCTGGAACGCCGCGATGATCACCGCGATCGTGGCGGTGGCGCTCACAGGGGCCGGCGCCAGCGATCTGGCAACCGCGCTGGTATGGGGAGCGGTCGCCGGTGGTGCCCTGCAGCTGGCCGTGCAGCTGGTCGCCGTACGCAGCGCGACCCGCGGCCTCCGCCTATCCCTCGCATGGCGCCTCCCGGAAGTTCGCACCGTGGCACGACGGCTGGCCCCCGCGGTAACCGGCCGGGGCTCCGTGCAGCTTCTGGCGAACTTCGACCTCGTCCTCGCCAGTCTCCTCGCGCTCGGGGCGGTCGCCGCGCTCGGCTATGCCCAGATCTTCTACGTGCTGCCCATCAGCCTGTTCGGGATGAGTGTGGCCGCCGCCGAGCTCCCGGAGCTCTCTCGACGCGCCGACGACCTCGACGGCTTGCGCTCCCGCGTGAACGGTTCGCTCGACCGCGTCACTTTCTATGTGGTGCCGGTCGTCGTCGCCTATCTGGTCGCCGGCGACCTCGTGGTCGGTCTCCTTCTCCAGACCGGGCGCTTCGACGCCGACGCGACGACCCTCGTCTGGCTCATCATCGCGGCGTACAGCCTCGGACTCGTCGCGGCCACATCGTCCCGCATACTGCAGAGCGCCCTATACGCGCTTGGCGACACTCGCACTCCTGCCCTGGCGTCCGTGGCCCGATTCGCGACCGCCGCCGCGTTGGGAGCGGCTCTCATGTTCCAGCTCGACCGGTTGCGTCTAACCGACACGGGCATTGCCGGGTGGGGGTCGCTTCCGGCACCACTCCTTCCCCTCCCCGAAGCCGTCCGGGCGACGGGTGGCGACCTCCGCCTCGGCGCCGTCGGCCTTGCCCTCGCGTCGGGCGGGAGCGCGTGGCTCGAACGGGCGTTGCTCACCCGTCGCCTGCGGCCCCTGGTAGGTCGCCTTCGGGCGGACCGCGCCACCCTCGCCCGCGTTGTCATGGCCGCTGGGACGGCCGGTGCGATCGCACTCGGCCTCCGTATGGCGACGAACGGACTCCCTCCTATCGCACGGGCCGCCGTGGTGGGCGGCCCCGCGGTTGCGAGCTACGGCCTTGTCGCAGTGCGGCTGCGGATTGGCGAGGCGGTCAGCCTACGAAACTCGTTGAGGGTGCGCCTCCGCGGGCGCTGAGCCGGTGTACCGTGCTCACCGGCATGGTCGGTTCCTGGCTCCTAAAGATCGTCCTCGGCATCGCATTCGTTGGGCTGGCACTACTCGAGCTCGGCTCACCCCTGATCGCGCGAGCCCAGGCCGACGACGCCGCTCACGAGGTCGCGAACGAGGCCGCCCTGATCTTCGGCGGGGGCAACGACTTCGAGCGTATGCAGGCCAGGTGCCAGGAGGTCGCGGAGAGCAAGAGCGTGGAGCTCGTCTCCTGTGAGCTCAACGAGGCCGGCGACGTCGCGGTCACTGTCCAGAAGGAAGCGCTCTCGGTCCTGCTGAAGAACTGGTCGGTCACCGAAGGCTGGTATCTGGTGGAGGTGTCGGCGATCGCCGATGTGCGGTAAGCACGGGGGCATGGTCGTCCGGTTCCACGCCGCGCCGTAACCGTGCCCGACTCACGGCTCGCGGCCGAGACGAACCTCGGCGGCCGCTACCGGCTTGTCCGACTCATCGCCCGCGGCGGGATGGCCGAAGTCTGGGAGGCCTTCGACACCGTTCTGTCACGCGCTGTCGCGATCAAAGTGCTCCAACCGCACCTCGCCCGCGACGAGGGCGTGCGCGAACGCTTCCGGCGCGAAGCGATAGCCGCCGCTCGTCTGTCCCACCCCAACATCGTCGCAACGTTCGACACCGCCAACGACGACGACGTCTCGTTCATCGTGATGGAGCTCGTTCGGGGTGGGAACCTCCGCGACGAGATCGACGCCGCCGCGCCTCTAGTCCAGGAGCGCGCCGTCGCCATCACCGACGAGGTCGCCGCTGCCCTCGCCCATGCCCACCGTTCCGGGGTGGTGCATCGGGATGTGAAGCCGGGCAACATCCTCCTCGTCGACGGGGCGGCGGGGGTGAAGGTCGCCGACTTCGGGATCGCCAAGGCGGCCTTCGCGGGCCGTGACGACCTCACCCACCCGGGCACAGTGCTCGGGACAGCGAAGTACCTCTCTCCCGAACAAGCCCGAGGCGAAGAGCCCGACGCGAGATCCGACATCTACTCCCTCGGCGTCGTGCTGTACGAGATGGTCTGCGGTCGTGCGCCTTTCGTCGCAGACTCCGACGTAGCCATCGCCTACGCCCACGTCCACCAGGAGCCGACCCGGCCCCGCGACGTGCGCGCGGGGGTGTCGCGGGAGCTCGAAGAGGTAATCCTGCGCGCCATCGCCAAGGACCCCGTCGCCCGCTTCCAGTCAGCCGACGAGGTCAGGGCGGCGATCGCCCCTCTCGCGGCCTCAGATGACGCCGTGCCCGCGGTCATCCGTGATCCCACCCCACCGGGGGGGATCGTGGCCGCCACATTCCCCCGATCAGAGCGATCATGGATATTGACGGCGGTCGTGGTCGTGCTCGCCGCGGCCGCGCTAGTAGTGGCAGGCGTAGCCTTTAGCCGGTCGAACGTCGGCCAGGGTCTCGTCGACCAGGTGCGCCGCCGCCCCGCCGTCGAGTTGACCATCGTGGAGGCCCACTCGTTCGACCCCCCGCCGGGTGACGGGGCCGAAGACGAAGACCGGATCCCGCTGGCCGTCGACGACGACCCCCAGACCGAGTGGACCAGCGACCGCTACAACACACGCGCCTTCGGCGGGCTCAAGGAGGGCGTCGGGCTATGGGTCCAGCTTGACGGGGAGCACTCCCTCACCCGGCTGCGCGTCGCCTCTTCCACCCAGGGATGGAGCGCGTCGGTGCACGTCGCGGATGCGCCGGCCTCGAACTTGGCCGGGTGGGGCGAAGCGGTCGCGACGGTGGATGGCATCCAGGGCAACGCCGAAATCGACCTTCAGGACGCCACCGGGCGCGTCGTGCTCCTCTGGTTCACCGACCCTGGCAGCGGCAACAAGGCAGCGGTGAGCGAGCTCGTGGTGGAGGGCCGCTGACATGGCACGAAGGTCGCGCCAAGGCGACCAGCACGACCAGCAGGGGGACCAGCGCGACGACGCCGCCCTCGTCAGCGCAGCGCAAGGGGGCGACCGCCACGCCGTGGAAGCGCTACTGCGACGCCACGCCGACCGCATCTACGCCCTGTGTCGAAGGATCACAGGCAATCCCGACGACGCCGACGACGCCGCCCAAGAGGCGATGGTTGCCATCGTTCGGGGTCTCGCGCGCTTCGACCGCCGAAGCACGTTTGGAACCTGGGCCTATCGTGTCGCGACCAACGCCTGCCTCGACGAACTGCGGCGCCGGCGACGGCGCCCTGACCCGATGGAGCTGACGGAGGCCGACCTGGTAACGGCAAGTACCGACACCCAGGGCGCGGTGGCAACCCGCCTCGACGTCGACGACGCGTTGCGCCGCCTACCGCCGATCTACCGGGCCGCAGTTGTGCTGCGTGACCTGTGCGGCCTCGACTACGCCGAGATCGCGGGGATCCTCGACATCCCCGTCGGTACCGTGCGATCCCGTATCGCCCGGGGGCGCAGCGCGCTGGTGCCACACCTCGGGAACCCCGACACCCCCCATGAGCGTCCAAGTCAACAGCCATGAACGAGCCTGCCGCGCCGCATCCCGACTCCGAAGCGCTCTCGGCCCTCATCGACGGCGAGGGCACCGACACCGACCGTGCCCACACGGCGGAGTGCGCCGCATGCCGCGGCCGGATGGCCCGCCTCGAGGCAGTCGGCGCGGCGATCGGCACGCCCGTCGAACCCGATCACGAAGCCATCGAAGCCGGGGTGGTCGCCGCGCTCGCCGCCTGGACTGCCTCCGACCACAGCGCCACGGCATCGCGCAGCCGTCCTCGCCGGTACGCACCGCCCGCGGCCTGGGTGGGAATCGCCGCCGTGGTGCTCGCCCTCCTCGTCGCAGTTCCTCTACTCACCGGTCAAGACAACCGTGACCTAACCGCAGCCGGAGACGGCGCCGCGCTGGAGGCAGAGGAGCAGAGTGGTGCCGGCGGCGGACGCCACGCCGGAACGGCCACCAGCCAGGGAAGCACCGTCGGCGTCGCCGACTTCGGGGAGCACAACGACACTGCGACGCTGGTAGCTCTTCTCTCCACCGACAGCTACGCCGCGCCGCCCGCCGCGACAGCCGCCGACGCCGAGGCCGATGCTGACGAAGCACCCGCTTCCGGCGACGACAGCCCGACGAGCGATCGATCTCGGTGCGTAGACGAGGGGACGAGGGTCGCAGCCGGAAGAGCCGGTCCGCTCGTCATGACGGGGCCGGTCATCTGGCGGGGCGAAGACGCCGTGGTCGTTGTCTTCGCGGTCGACCCGGACGACGCCGGACGCGACCGCCAGCTCTATGTCATGTCTCGGTCCGGCTGCGACGTCCTAGCCGAGCAGCGCTTCTGACCCAGAACCACGAGACGGCTGCGGCGAGCGCGACCCCGATCCAGGCCTCCACCTCGGCGAAGCGCACGTCGCGGCTGGTCGAGAGCACTACGGCCAGGGTCATCCCTCCGAAAGCGAGAAACCCACCCGCGGACGCCGTCGCCGGGCCGGGGTCACGACCGACAACGACCAGCACCTCGCCCACGGCTAGACCGAACAAGACGCCCGCGAACAACGGTGTCGCACCGCGTCCCATCTCGTACTCTCCCAGCACGAGCGCGCCGTAGGACGAAACCAAACCCGCTACGACGACACCCGCGATCGCTCGGGCAACGGAGGCAGGAGGAGCCACGGGACCGTCACGGTAGTGTGCCGGCATGGCTGAGCCTGGTGACGTTCCTGCCACGACGGGCGCCGCGCCTCCCGCCGCACCCCGCCCCGAAGATTGGCCCGCTCAGGTAGCCGACACGATCGAGTCGGTGATCGGCGGGATCGCCGGACGCACAACGGTTCCGATCACGACGGCAGTCCGCGCCGTCGTCTACGGGATCGTGATCGGCGTGATGGCCTCCGTCGCCCTGGTGCTGCTGGCCGTCGCACTCGACCGGCTCCTCGTAATCGCCTACGACGAGGCCGGCGTGGGCGTGTGGGCCGCCCACGGCACCTTGGGCGCAATATTCCTGCTGCTCGGGTTGTTGCTCTGGCGGAAGCGCCGAGCAAAGGAAGAGTCGTGACCCCCGTGCGAGACGTCATCATCATCGGCTCGGGGCCCGCGGGCCTCACCGCCGCGATCTACACCGCCCGCGCCAACCTCGCGCCCCTTGTGATCGAGGGTGAGCCGTCGTCGACGAGCGACCAGCCCGGGGGTCAGCTGATGCTCACGACCGAGGTGGAGAACTACCCCGGCTTCGTCGATGGGGTGATGGGCCCCGAGCTGATGCAGAGCTTCCGCGCCCAGGCTGCCCGGTTCGGAGCCGAGTTCCTCACCGACAAGGCGACCAAGGTCGATGCTTCGGGCCCGCCGCACCGTGTCTTCGTGCGAGACGAGGAGTACCAGGCGAGGGCCCTGATCGTCGCCACTGGTGCCCGGTCGCTGATGCTCGGGTTGCCGCGAGAGATAGAGCTCATCGGTCGAGGCGTGTCCACTTGTGCCACCTGCGACGGTTTCTTCTTCCGCGGGGACCACATCGCGGTGGTGGGCGGGGGCGACTCGGCTATGGAGGAGGCCCTCTTCCTCACGAAGTTCGCGGCTAAGGTGACCATCGTTCATCGCCGGGACGAGCTGCGCGCCTCGAAGATCATGCAGCAGCGCGCTTTCGCGAACGACAAGATCGAGTTCTTGTGGGATTCGGTGGTGACCGAGATCCTCGGCGCGGAGAAGTTGGCCGGTCTGCGCGTGACGAACACCAAGACGGGAGAGACCTCGGAACTACCGGTGACAGGCCTGTTCGTTGCGATCGGCCACGTGCCCAACACCGACCTGTTCCGCGGCCTTCTCGACATGGACGAGGCCGGCTATCTCCAGACCAGGCCGGGGCACACCCATACCAATATCGAAGGTATGTTCGTCGCCGGCGACGCCCACGACCATGTTTATCGTCAGGCGGTCACCGCCGCCGGGTCTGGGTGCATGGCCGCCATCGACGCCGAGCGATGGCTGGAAGCTACCGAGAACGCTCCCGCCGACATCGCGGAAACGCCGCGCAACTGGTGACCACGGGAACACAACCGGCATCCGTTGGGTTCACCATCGCAGTGGGTACCATCCCGTCAACGATCCTGGGAGGCACGTAGCCACATGGCCGCCAACATCCTCGAACTAACCGACGCCACCTTCAACGAGGAGGTGAAGGGCGCGAGCGATCCGATCCTCGTCGACTTCTGGGCGGAATGGTGCGGTCCCTGCAAGCCCATCGCGGCCATCCTCAACCAGATCGCCGAAGAGCACCCCGACAAGCTCATCATCGGAAAGCTGAACATCGACGACGCCCCGGAGACTGCCCGTCAGTTCGAGGTCATGAGCATTCCGACGCTGATCCTGTTCAAGGACGGCGAGCCTCAGACCCGTCTCGTAGGGGCTCGCGGGAAGAATCAGCTCCTCGAGGAGCTCGCCGAATTCCTCTAGACACCCTCCCCCTTCGGCCCGGCGCCGAGGGCGAGGCGGTACGGGATCTTCAGGACCGGCTCAGGGCGCTTGGGTTCGGGTCAGGTTCTGATGTCTCGGGCACCTTCGGCCCGGGCACCCACGCCGCGCTCGTCGCATTCCAGTCGAGCCGAGGTCTGCGTGACGACGGCGTGTGCGGACCTCAGAGCTGGGCCGCGCTCGTTGAGGCAGGCCACCGGTTCGGCGACCGGTGGCTGTGCCTTGTGCATCCGATGCTGCGTGGTGACGATGTCGCCGCGTTGCAGCGCCAGCTAGGGGGGTTGGGCTTCGACAGCGGCCGCGTCGACGGCATCTTTGGCCCCGACACCCAGGCGGGCCTGGAAGAGTTTCAACGAAACGCGGGTCTGACCGTCGACGGAATCTGCGGACCTGCGACCATGACCGCCCTTCGCCGCCTCGGTGGACAGTGCAGGGCGGCCGAGCCAGTGGCGGGGATCCGGGAGGAACAGCGACGGCGGGCGGCGCCGGGGCTAGGCGCGTGCCGCGTGGTCATCGCCCACCGAGGCGGGCTCGGCGCAGTCTCGCGGGCAACGGCTCGGGCGGTCGCCCGCGACGACGCCAGGGTGACCGTGATCGGACACCCTGATAGCGCGGCCCAGGCACGCGCGGCCAACAGCTGGGGCGCTGACGTGTTCGTGGGCCTCGACCTCGGTAACGAGGCAGGCGCGACCACCGCGTACTTCAAGGGCACCCACTGGCACTCCGAGGCGGGTCGAGGACTCGCCACCGAGCTCCAAGCCAGCGTTGTCGGATGCCTAGGCCTGGCTGACCTCGGCGTCCGGGGGATGGCGGTACCCGCTCTCCGAGAAACCAAGATGCCGGCAGTGATCTGCGAGATCGCCCCGGCTCAGGTCCTCGTCGAGCACGGCGACCGTGTAGCCGGCGCCGTCATCACCGCGCTGGGCGCTTGGCTGGCCTCCTGATGACACTCGAGATTTGCACAGAGCTGGGCACAAGCTGTGTATTTCCGGTCGAGGTCGAGACCGGGAAACCCTCAAGTCGAGGGTGAGTTCTCCCGTCCCCCTGTGGGACGGACCATGGCGCGATAGATGCGTTCTAGATCCTCGAGGGCGGCGAAGTCGATCACGATGCGGCCCTTCTTGGCACCCATCTCGACCCGGACCCGGGTGTCGAGGTGGCCAGAGAGAAGCTCTTCCAGCTCGAGCAGACCGGGCGGACGCAGCTGCTTTCCGGTCGGCGGCCGGGCGTCTCTCGGCGAGAGCTTCTGGCCGAGGGCGTTGCGCTCGCGCACGGCGTCCTCTACCTCGCGGACCGACAGCGACTCCGCGACGGCTCGTCGGGCGAGGGTCTCCTGGAACCCGCGGTCTGGGGTGCCCAGCAGGGCTCGCGCATGGCCGGCCGACAGCTGGTTCTCGCCGATCAGGCGCTGGATCGCCGGGGACAGCTGGAAGAGTCGCAACGAATTCGAGATCGCCGATCGGCTCTTCCCGACCCTCGTCGCCAGTTCGTCGTGGGTGAGCTGGAAGTCCTCGATCAACTGCTGGTAGGCGGCGGCTTCTTCCAGCGCGTTCAGGTCGTCACGGTGCAGGTTCTCGACGAGCGCCTGCTCGAGGCTGACGACGTCGGTGACCGGCCGCACAAGGGCGGGGATGGTGCGCAGGCCGGCCCGCTTGGCCGCTCGCCATCGCCGCTCGCCTGCGACCAGCTCGTAGCGGCCCTCTTCACCCGCGGGACGCACCAGTACTGGCTGGAGGACGCCGAGCTCCCGGACCGAGGACGTCAGCGCCACGAGAGACTCCTCATCGAAGCTCTGCCGTGGCTGGAAAGTATTGGTAACTATGTCGTCGATCGGGACTTCGAGAAGCGCTGATCCCCCTTGGTTCGCGACCTCGGTCGGGATCAGCGCGCCCAGACCCTTACCCAGCCCGCTGCGGCGCGCCACCGCTCACCTCCTTGGCTAGTTCACGGTACGCGAGCGCGCCCCGTGACGACGGATCGAAGAGAATGATCGGCTGCCCGTAAGACGGGGCCTCCGAGAGCCGAACTGTCCTCGGCACCACGTTCCGGCACACCTTGTCGCCGAAGTGCTCACGAACGTCCGCTGCCACCTGGTCAGCCAGCTTGGTCCGCGCGTCATACATCGTGAGCACGATCGCGCTGAGCTCGAGAGAGGGGTTGAGGTTGGCCTGCACCATGTTGACGTTTCGAAGCAGCTGGCCGAGACCCTCGAGTGCGTAGTACTCGCACTGAATCGGCACCACCACCTCCGTGGCGGCGGCCAGGCCGTTGACCGTCAACAGGCCCAGCGATGGCGGGCAGTCGATGAGGACGAACTCGAAGTCGTCATGCACCTGCTCGAGTGCCCGCCGAAGGCGCAGCTCTCGACTGAACAGCGGAACCAGCTCGATCTCGGCGCCCGCGAGGTCAATCGTCGCGGGAATCACGAAGAGGTTCTTGAGCGAGGTCGGCTCGATGCAGTCCTCCACCGGGGCCTCCCGTAGGATCACGTCATAGATCGATCCCTCGAGGTTGCGGGCATCGATACCAAGCCCAGTGGTGGCGTTGCCTTGCGGATCGAGGTCGATGATCACCACGCGATACCCGAGTTCGGCCAGGGCTGCGCCCATGTTCACCGCCGTGGTCGTCTTGCCCACGCCGCCCTTCTGATTGGCGATGGCCAGTACACGTGGAAACGGACGCGCAAAGGAGGCCGGGGGGGCCTCCTCGGGCACCTCGGCGGTGGGCGGCGGCGCAGTCTCGGTGCTCCCATCCGGCGCCGGTCCCGTCAGGTCGACCGGCGGCACCTCCGTGACCGGTTCGTCCAACGCCGCGGACGGCCGGGCCGACGTCCAACTATGGACCGGTGCGGGTCCCGGTTGCTCCGCCTCAGATGGCCCGGCTTCATCAACCGATGCGCCAGTGTCGTGCGGCGAGGCTTCTTCGCGCTCTGCCGTCGCGCGCTCATCGTGAGGCTCCTCGGCCGTCTCTGCCCGCAACCGCTCGAAGATGCTCTCCCCACGGGCAGCGACGTCGTCATCGGGTCCGCTCATCGCTGGAGACATACTTGCGGACCGAACGACTCAACGCAAGGACCTGCATCCATGTTCCACGTGAAACATTCCCTCCACCCCAGCCGCTGGCTGGTTTCACGTGAAACACCAGAATGCCTAACCGGAGATCGGTTTCACGTGGAACCAGGCTGGGCTCAGAACAAGGGCCGCTTCGCCGGCATGCCGCTGCGGCGCGGGAAGCGGTCAGGGCAGGCTTCTTCCTGTGTTACGACAGTGAAGGAACTACCGCCTGTCCGCACAAGCCGTGGGGATCCCATTCCCAATGCGGTCAGACCTTCCGTGGGCCACGCGGAGGCCAGGTCGACCTCCGGCGGATTCGAAACTATGAGCCGCCCTCCGGTAACAAGGAACGGGGCTGCGCACTCGGCGGTAACCGCCGGAGGTCCAAATGCCCGCGCCACCACTAGCGGAGCCGACCCTCGCAACGCGGAACGCCCGGATACCTCAGCCCGTTCGTGGACAACCTCTACGCGACCCGCCAACCCCAGATGAGCGACGGCCTCCTCGAGGAACCGGGTCGCCCGCTCCCGGCTGTCGAGGAGGACCCAGCGCCGCGCTGGTTCAAGCACCGCCAGGGCCAGACCCGGAACACCTCCGCCGGAGCCGAGATCGACGCACTTCGCGGCGTAGTCGACGGGCGCCTTATCGCCCCAGGCAAACAGAAACCCGATGGCGTGGCTGAGGTGTTCCTCTACCGGGACGGGGCCGACGAGACCACGACGGCGCGCTTCGCTCAGTACTTCGAGGAGACGACCGCGCGCCTCGATGGTCACGCCTCGATGGTCAGTCGGCCGACTCAGCGTCAGGCAGAAGCACTACTCGCCGCCGGGGTTCCTCTCCCTCCGACACGGTCTGCACACCATCGATGGTGTTGACTGTGTCGTGCACAACCTTGCGGTCCGCCGGCGACATGGGCTCCAACAGCTTGCGGACCCCGCTGGCCTTCACCTCGTCGGCGAGACGGTGAGTGAAGCGCTCAAGCGCTTCGCGCCGCCGTTGGCGATACCCGGCGACATCGACGAGGAGCCTACCGTGCCGTGCTCCGGTCTGGCGCTGCACCACAGTGCGAGCGAGTTCCTGGACGGCATCGAGGACCGTCCCCCGCGCGCCTACCAGGATGCCGAGGTCGTCGCCACTAACGAACACCTCGATGGTGTCGTCGTCGATCTCTCGGATCCCGACGGTCGCGTCACAGCCGAACTCTTCGACGAGACCGGTCAGGAAAGCCTGGGCCACCTCGGCCTGTTGGGTGATCGAGACCTCAGCACCTTCGTCGTCCATCGCTTCTCCTTGGTCTTCGTCGCTGCTAGCAGGGCGGGCGTCGGTAGCACCCGATTCCGGCGCAGCGCGGCCGCGGTCGGTACGGCGGGGCGGCCGCCGTTTCCGGTCGCGCCGCTCTTTGGCTCTCGGCGCCCGCGGTTTCACGCGCGCCCTGACACGTGCTTCTGACCGAAGCCGGCCGAAGAGACCCGCCCGGGGTTCCTCGACTATCTCGAACTCCGCTTCATCTTCGGCAACGCCCAGCTGGTCGAGAGCGATCTCCTTCGCTTCCTCGACCGTCTTTCCAGTTGTTTCCACCCACTCCACGTCGCTGCCTAACGTCCCTTCTTCCTCGACTTCTTGGGCTGGGCGCGCCCCGGAGGACGGCGGGAACCATTCGTGGATCCCTTTCCGTTGCCGCCTGCCTTGGTGTCTTTCTTGCTGTCCTGGGGCTTGCTGTCCT